>NZ_JAEHGE010000002.1 GCF_016097415.1 sulfur-oxidizing endosymbiont of Gigantopelta aegis
ATGCCAATAATAAGCAACCACAGGCTTTTTGATAAACTCATGTTACGCTTAATGTACAAGCTTATTGAAACGTAGGATGCTGCTAAGGGACGATGCGCATCAAGCTAATATTTTTAATGCTTTTAATTGAACTCAGGAACATTAAAAATTCAACATTAATCATTTAGCATTAACCCACCACTAGTGTTAACATTATAAAACATTATTCTCACGACTTTTTTAGGATTATTTCAAGATCATATGGAAGCATTATTTCGTCTGTTTGCAGATATTTGTCGATTTAAAAAAGGCCCGCAAGATGTGCCCGCAGCTAATAATTTATTACTATTATTATTGGCAGCAAACTTTGTTCTGGAAGTGTTTTTGGGTCTGAGTATTTATGCTTTTTTGCCTGCGGTTATTCTCTCCAGTTTATCGGTTGTTGTGTTATTTGCCTTTAGTTGGTTTTGGCTGATGATGTTCAAATTGAAGTCTCGGTTTTTACAATTAGCGACGACTTTTATGGGTGTCAGTTTGTTCACTAATGTTCTGTTATTTCTCCCAATTCTGTTTTTATGGAAATCAGGTGTTATCTCTGATGATAGTTATGGTCTTTTGAATCTGGTTTTGATTTTTTGGGTATTGTCTATCTATGCCCACCTCTATAAGTATGCATTAAATGTATCTTTCTTTTTGGGTTTTGCTTTAGCAATCACTTATTTTATTACCTTTAATACTTTGTCGATTAATTTATTAGGAGTTTAATAATATGCATGTGCATATTCTTGGTATCTGTGGCACGTTCATGGGCGGGATGGCCTTATTGGCAATCGCTGAAGGTCATAAAGTAACGGGACAGGATGCTAATGTTTATCCTCCAATGAGCACACAGTTGGAAGAGCAGGGTATTGATTTGATCCAAGGTTTTGAACCGGATGTGATTAAGCGTCTTGAACCTGATGTTGTGGTAATTGGCAATGCTTTGTCCAGAGGTAATCCTGCTGTTGAATATGTATTGGAACAGAACATTACTTACACTTCAGGGGCACAATGGTTAGCTGAAAATATTTTACAACAACGTTGGGTGCTTGCTGTTGCCGGGACTCACGGCAAGACAACAACCAGCAGTATGTTGGCATGGATACTTGAAGATGCGGGTTTAAATCCCGGTTTCTTGATTGGTGGGGTGCCTGAAAATTTTGGTGTTTCAGCAAGAAGTGGTGATTTGCCTTTTTTTGTCGTTGAGGCTGATGAATATGATACGGCTTTTTTTGATAAGCGCTCAAAGTTTGTCCATTACCATCCTCGTACGGTGATATTGAATAATCTTGAATTTGATCATGCAGATATATTTGAGGATTTAGGAGCGATAAAAAAACAATTCCATCATTTGATTCGAACTGTACCGGGTAATGGTTTATTAATTTATCCGGAAAATGATTCAGCGCTAGAAGATGTGTTGGATATGGGGTGTTGGAGTGAAAAGGAAGCTTTGCTTGATGAGCAAGGTGATAAGGCATGGTCGTTTGAATTGCTTGCTAATGAACAGGGCGGTCAAAGTGATGGCTCTGAGTTTGAGGTTTTTTGGAATAAGCAATCTCAGGGGATTGTTCGTTGGAATTTGTCAGGCTTGCACAATGTGAGTAACGCTATAGTCGCCATTGCGGCGGCACGTCATGCAGGCGTACCTGTTAAATATGCGCTTGAAGCGCTGGCAAGTTTTAAAAATGTTAAACGGCGTATGGAAATTCGGGGAGAGGTAAGTCAGGTTACGGTTTATGATGATTTTGCACATCACCCCACAGCAATTGCTACCACAATTGATGGTTTGCGTCGTAAAGTGGGTGAGCAGCAACGTATTATTGCTATCCTTGAACCTCGTTCTAATACCATGAAAATGCAGGTACATAACGAAACGCTACCAGCTTCTTTAGATCAGGCTGATGTGGTTTTTGTATATTTTGCCGATGATTCGCAGACAAAATTTGCTGATATGCTTGAATTATTAGGTGAAAGAGGCCATGGTTATACTGATATGGATAAAATGTTGCAGGATATTCTGACTGAAGCAAAGGCGACTGATCATTTGTTGGTGATGAGTAATGGTGGTTTTGGTGGGATTCATGAAAAATTATTAGATGGTCTACAGTCTTAATCAGGTGATGTTAAATGGTTTCTTTAAATGACTGAGCGAGTGGTCACATTGGCAGTAACGGGTGCCTCTGGTTCTCCCTATTTTATTCAATTGTTACGTAATTTGTTAGCTGCTCAGGTCAGTGTCAATTTATTGTTGTCTAGTGCGGCTAAAGTGGTGATTAAGACGGAATTAGGCTTGCAGGTACCGGAAAATGATGCTGATTTACCGGCTTTTTTTGTCGATTATTTTTCTGATGTGATTGAAAACAGCGATGTATCATCAAATTTGCGACCACAGCTCAATGTTTATGGTAAAACTGACTGGATGTCACCGGTAGCCAGTGGCTCAAACCCCGCTCGAACAATGATAGTTTGTCCTTGTTCTATGGGCACTTTGTCTGCTATTGCTCATGGTGCCAGTAATAATCTGATTGAACGTGCTGCTGATGTGATCCTAAAAGAACGACGACAATTAATTTTAGTGACCAGGGAAATGCCCTTGTCATCAATTCATCTTGAGAATATGCTAAAACTGAGTCAAATGGGTGTGACGATTATGCCTGCTTCTCCGGGCTTTTATCAACAACCTGAAACAATTGCCGATCTGGTTAATTTTGTTGTGGGCAGAATATTGGATCATTTAGATATAAAACAAAATCTAATTCCCCGTTGGGGCGATTAATTTTCTCTGAATAAACTGAGCTAAAACTATGAACGATATGCGTACTAAGGATGATGGTGCTTTAGTGATAAAGGCGTTACCTCTGTTTCCATTGAAATCTATGCTCTTACCAGAAGGTGCATTAGCCTTAAAGGTTTTTGAGTCTCGCTATCTTGATATGCTCACTCAATGTGAGAAAAAAGAGGGTGGTTTTGGTATTTGTTTGATAAAAGAGGGTAGCGAAGTGGGGCGTGCCCCAGATATTTATAGCGTGGGTACCTTGGTGCAAATTACGTTTTGGGAATACCGCAAAGACGGTTTATTGGGCATTTCTGTGAAAGGTGAGCAGAAATTCAAGGTGTTAAGCCAACAGGTTCAGAAAAATGAACTCATTGTGGCAGAAGTAGAGCTGATAAATAAAGAATCTGAAGTTGTTTTGCCGGAGCAGTACTTACCTATGGTGAATGTACTCAAGAAAATATTTGCTGCATTACAACATCCGTATATAACGCTGACAAAAAAATATAATGATGCCTCATGGGTGGGTTCGAGGCTAAGTGAGTTGTTGCCCTTATCAATGGAAAAAAAACAGCAATTGCTTGAATTGAATGAACCCATGGTTCGACTTTCTCTGCTTTATGATGAAATGCTTAATCTGGGAATGCTGTCTGAGTGATGCCCAGTAATAAAATGATAATAATGAGCAATGCTAAATAAGTGAATCGTTGCTTTTTTTTACATTGCAATTCTTTTATGAAAAATAGTGCAATGATGGCACTACTGCCGATCAATAGTAGACTCCAAAAATCAATTTGTAAGTGTTGTTTATAGTCATGGTAAATATCGTTGGCAAAATAGCCTGGTAGAATATAAATGGGCGCCCATAAAAGTGCAGAGCAGATATTCACCAGAAAAAATAAACGCCCAGACATACCAAGACTTCCAGCTATTGCCGGAATCACTGCTCTAATCGGGCCGATAAAGCGCCCCAGTACAACACTATAAATACCATATTGATGAAAAAATTCTTCACCCTTGGCAAATTCGCTTTGATGTTTTTGGTAGAGCCGCGTTTTTTTTAACGGTGCTTGAAAGTAAACACCAATCCAAAAACTCAAGTTATCACCAATGACGGCCCCGGCAAAAGCCCAAAATAATGTGGGCCATAAATCCAGATGCCCAGAGGCAATCAATCCACCAATGGCAATGAGGGCAATTGAGCCGGGAAAAAAAAAGCCAATAAGTAAGAAGGTTTCTAAAAAGGCGATTAAGAACACAATCAAACCAGTATATTGGCTTTGTTTTATCAGCTCAGAAAAATCAATTGAATATAAAAACTCCATTATTAGCTCATGTTATTTTTTTATGCCAATACCCTTGTGTAGTAGCCACAAGGAGATTGATGTGAGAAGCGCAATAAAAGCGATGATAATCAATAGTGCAATGGGAAGGCTGGCATCGGATACACCTAGCATTCCCATGCGAAAAGCATTCACCATATAGAGTACAGGATTGATTAGGGATATGTTTTGCCAAATCTCAGGCAGCATCTCAATGGAATAAAATACCCCGCCCAGATAGGTCAGAGGTGTTAAAACAAAGGTGGGCACTATAGAAATATCATCGAAACTATTGGCGAAGATGGCATTAATTAAACCGGCTAGTGAAAAAAGAATTGATGTTAAGAGTGCTACGATAAAGGTAATGAGATAACTATCGATTGATATACGAGTGAAAAATAATGATACTAGGGTTACGATCACGCCGACAATCAAGCCTCTTGCGACCCCCCCGGAAATGAATCCAGCAATAATGGTGATATTTGATATGGGTGACACAAGTAACTCTTCAATGTGGTGATGAAACTTTGTGCCATAAAAGGAAGACACGACATTGGCATAAGAATTACTGATAATAGACATGATGATTAAACCGGGCACGATATAATCCATATAGCTATAACCATTGATATCATTTAATTGTGAGCCAATGAGTTGGCCAAAGATAATAAAATAAAGTCCCATAGTAATAGCGGGTGGTAGCAGTGTTTGCAACCAAATGCGTGAAAAACGTAAAATTTCCTTAATGAGAATCGTTTTGTAAGCCGTCAGATTTTCTTTTAAATACATTGCTTAAGTGCCCATTGTGTCGGATTGTATGTCAGTTGCTGTGTTAGCTTTATTGGTCTGTTTTTCTTTTTTTCCAACTAATTGTAAAAATAATTGTTCTAAACGATTACTTTTATTGCGCATGCTGAGTACTTCGATATTATTTTTATTCAACAAACTAAAGAGTAAATTAACACCTTCACTTTTCTTTATCTCGACTTCCAGGGTCATGCTGTCTTTGAGGTGAGTGGAGTAATCACCCAAAATCGGTGCTTTATCAATGGCATTTTTTAAGCTTAAAATTAGACACTCACTGGCAGATTCTGATAAGAGTTCAGACATCGCACAGTTCTTGATGATTTTTCCCTGATCAATAATTGCGATATTTTTGCATAAATATTCGGCTTCTTCCAAGTAATGCGTGGTTAGAATGATGGTCGTACCCTGGGCATTGAGGCCTTGTAAAAAATCCCACATTGTGCGGCGTATTTCAATATCGACACCGGCAGTTGGTTCATCAAGAATTAAAATTTGCGGATTATGCATTAAGGCTCGGGCTATCATTAAACGTCGTTTCATGCCGCCAGAAAGCTCTCGTGCCATGGCTTTACGTTTATCCCATAGGTCTAGTTGTTTTAAGTGTTTTTCAGCACGTTTGAATGCCTCGGGACGATTTACTCCATAATATCCAGCATGATTGACCAGAATTTCTTCTACGGGTTCAAAGACATTAAAATTAAATTCCTGCGGTACGACACCCAGGTATTGCTTGGCATTGTGTGGGGACTGAGTTAAGTCATTGCCCTGTATTTTTACCCATCCGGAAGTTTTGTTTATCAATGAGCAAATAATACCAATGACGGTTGATTTCCCAGCACCATTAGGCCCCAGCAGAGCAAAAAAGTCGCCCTGCTTGATTTGCAGGTTAATACCTTTTAATGCCTCAAAACCGTTGCTATATGTTTTTCTTAGATTGGTTATTTCTAGTGCATTCATTTTTTGTCTTTGGGTTATTATTAGTGATCGATCTATCTAAAATGAGGTTGGACTGGTATTTTTTCAAGCTAAGTTATTAAGCAAAAATCAGGCCTTAGTCATAATTTTAAAAAATAAATCGTTATTCTAGGATTGTAACTCATTACTTTCTTGCTAATTAGCTATTTATTAACTATTTTTAATTCATACTATACCCGTGATTTAATAAGCCCGTTTTTTCTCATGATTAAGGCAAAGAAGTTCAAATAATGACTTCAATTGAACAAACCCCGAAGAAACTTTTATTTTTAAGCCTGAAATGGAAAGTGGTGTTAGGGATTAGTCTCGTCTTAATTATTGTTAATTTTGCAGTCACTATGGTGACTTATAAGCAAATTCTCTTACAATTTGACCAGAATCGTATTCAAACCCAGCAAACTTATGAAAGAGAGTTTGAAGGTTTAGTTAAAAATAGCTTTGATAGGATGAGACAATTGTCCTATCTGATTCCGTTATTAAAAATCACTACAAATGTGCCAAGCAAATCGTTCCAGTATCAATTACAAGAAATTATCAAAGAACATATTTCTCTATTACAAATTGAATATGGGCTGAACAGTCTTTACTATTTTCAAGAAACGGAACAGGCGCTAGTGACTTGGAATGGTGTCCAATTATCAGATGCTGTGAAAAAAATTCTGATGTGTCAACACTTTTCCGGACAGTTTTCTAAATATTTTTTTGGCTGTTTCAAGTGATTTTTGTCATTTTGTATTTCCTATCATTTTAGTTTCTCATGTTAACTTTAAACAGATGAAGAGAAAGGGCTTTGCCCTCTGGAACGATAGAGCCGTTCCATTCACCCAAGGTATTTTCACAACGGTAATGATCCTGTTACAATATCTTCACGGCACAGGCTGAGGAGCCGATGGCCGTCAACGGTAATGGGCGGCATTTATGTCGCCTTTTACCCCTCTTCAATCAATCGATTTAAGCTATTTCCTGCTGTATTTCATAATCGACTGGTGACAAATAATCATTAGCCGAATGAAGTCGCTCCCGATTATAAAATACCTCAATATATTCAAATATTGCCTGCTTTGCTTCTACTCTGGTTTTGAATCGACAATGTGCGTCAATTCAGTTTTCAAACTATGAAAGAAGCTCTCTGATACAGCATTGTCCCAGCAATTTCCTTTGCGGCTCATAGACTGAATTATGTTATGATCCGACAATATTTTTCTATGACTATCAGATGCATATTGGCTACCTCGGTCAGTATGCCAAAGCAATCCATCCATTGGTTTACGCTTCCATATGGCCATCAGTAAAGCATCATTGACTAGCTTGGCTTTCATTCGCTCATCCATCGACCAGCCAACAATTTGCCTAGAGAATAAGTCAATGACAACCGCTAAATATAACCAGCCTTCCTTGGTGGCAATATAGGTAATATCACCCACATAGTAGCGATCAGGTTGAGAGACAGTAAACTCTCTTTCCAGTAAATTTGGAGATATACGCTTATTATGCTTGGAATTAGTCGTCGCTTTAAAGCGTCTCTTCGTTTTACAAAACAAACCGGCTTTTTTCATTAATCGACCAATTCTCCGGCGGCTTATATGAACGCCTTTTTCAGCCAGTTTTCTTTTTAAGACGACGGGTTCCATAAGTCTTGCGACTGTCTTCAAACAGTTTTTTTAGCTGCTCAGTAAGCGCTTCATTTTCTTTCTCTCTATCCGTTTTAGGAGAGCTAACCCAATCATAATAGCAACTACGGGAAACATCCATAAAACGGCACAGAATCGTTACCGGGTAATCTTTAGCCTGATCAGTTATCCATGCGTACTTCACAAAGTTTCCCTTGCAAAGTACGCTGTGGCCTTTTTAATAAATCACGCTCCTGAATCACTTTTGCCAATTCTTTTTTCAGACGTTTTACTTCATCATAAATGTGTTCATCACTTCTATTGGCTACCGTCTTCACCGGTTTGGAATATTTACTGATCCAGGTATGTAGAGTATTTACATTAACACCTAGCTCCCTGGCAGTCTGAGAAAACGGGTTGATCCGTCTCATTAGCTAATTTGACAGCTGATTCTTTAAATTCTGATGTATAGCTTTTATTCGGTTTTTTTGTTTGATCATTCATTTTAGGTCACACTTTTTATCTTTTAGTTGTTTTAAGTTGTGTGTCCGGTTAAGTATAGCCACATTAATTTGCCAGTATTTCTGATGCGGATATTGGCCTAGTTTCGCATATAAAAGACTTTAATAAAGCGGTGGATGAATCCATTATTCTAAAAAATGGAGTGCAATGCTGCTAGCGGTGAGTCATGCAGAACAGCAGAGTGTATTGATGGAAAATTTTTCCCAACAATACAGTCTAACTCAGTCAATTAATCATTCGCTACAAATTACTTGGCTTAATAAAACCTATGAGGTGCAATTATTTCCACTCAATGATATGGGAAGCAAAGAAAACACCATGACTTTGGTGATCAGTGATATTACCCAAGAATTAGAAGCAATTGATATCATGACTTTAAAAACATTTAATACGGGCTTATTAGGCTTATTGATATCAGAGATATTATTGTTTGCTATTTTGTGGCTGCCTATGCGAAAAATACTCACACATAGTGAAAGTACTGCCCTTATTTGCTAAAAGTTCTTATGCAGATATTCGAACACAATTAAACTTTAAACATAATAAATTATTGTTTGATGATGAGATAGGCGTGCTATCCAGTTCAGTGATTGATTTATCTGAGCAATTGGAGGGCTTGCAAACGCAAGTTGAGCAAAAACACAGGGGCTGGTATTACGTTCTAATGAGTTGGCAAAAGAGAAGGAGTTTATTTCAGGCCTATTGGAAACAACTCAGGCTATTATTCTTACTCAGGACAAAGATGGAAAAATAAAAAGGCTTAATTCTAAAGGTATGATTCTAATTGCCTATGAATCAGATGATATTATTGATACTTCTTTTGATGATATCCTGGTTAAGAATGACTTAAAACGTGAGGTTGTTGAAAAACTCAATGAAATTCGTTGTGGTGAACGTGCTCATTTTCATCATGAAGCTGAAATATATAGCCCTAAAGCTTCCCGTTGCAGTGTGTCATGGTATCACTCATTACTTTCTATTTATGGTGATGACGGAACGGTTATGTTGTCAGTTGGACTGGATATCACTGAGCGTAAAGTGGCACAGGAGCAGTTGGAATGGATTGCAGATCATGACCCCTTAACCGGATTGGTCAATCGCCGTCGTTTTCAAATAGATATGGAACGTATATTATCTATTACTTGTCAATATGAAAAAAGTGGTGCTTTATTGTATTTCGATGTCGATCATTTTAAATATTTGAATGATAGTCAAGGGCATCAAGCCGGCGATAAAATGCTCAAGCTTATTTCTGAGAGGCTTGAATCGATTATTAAACGACCTGACTTAATTGCTCGTTTAGGGGTGATGAGTTTGCAATTGTCATTGAAGATGCGGATGAGGCTGTGGCAATAAATGTTGCCCAAAGAATTATTGATAATGTACGTTCTATAGAGACCGGTATCTTAGGAGGGACGCATAAGATTTCAGTGAGTATAGGTATTGTTATTTTCCCGGATGAAGGCTTCAATATTCCAGATCTAATGGCTAATGCCGATTTGGCTATGTATCAGGCAAAAGATAAAAAACGTGGGAGTTACCACATTTTTTCTTCTAGTGATAAAGGTCGTGAGCATGCTAATCAATTGATGCAAAGAAAAGAGCGTATCGAGCGAGCCATTGCAGAAGATCGCTTTACACTCTATTTTCAACCTATTTTGAATATAAAAACAGGTGAAATAAAACGTTACGAAACATTGATTCGGATGTTGGAAAAAGATGGTACAGTACAAGCCCCTGACTTTTTTATTCCAGAAGCAGAGCAATTGGGCATTATTGATGAAATTGATCAATTAGTGATGAGGAAAGCCATAAAAGCATTGGGTGGTTTCGTTGAGGAAGGTCTGGATATTAGTTCTTGATTACCCAATTCAGTTTCAAGAAGGTTATAGTTTATTTGAGCTTTTTAATGATTATGGCACTGACAAACAGTGCCGACAAGCCTTATTTAAATGGAAATTTCCTGATGGATTTGTTTGCCCAGAGTGTGGCAATAAGACTTATTGCACTCTAGAACATCGCCATCTTTATCAGTGCCACCATTGTCATCATCAGACATCAGCAACCTGTGGGACAATATTTGATAGTACCAAACTGCCTTTATCTAAGTGGTTTTTAGCGATTCATCTTATGACTCAATTGAAGACAGCGGTTTCAGCATTAGAATTAAAGAGACAGCTTAAAGGTAAGCTACAATACAGCCTGGAGTATGAAACAAAAGATCATGCAGGTTATGAAAGAACGTGATGACAGTAAACCTTTATCAGGCATCATTCAAATTGATGATGCCTACTGGGGGGTGGTGAGCACAGAGGCGGCTCCAGAGGTCGTGGTTCAGAAAATAAAACACCGTTCGTTGCAGCCGTTTCTACTAATGAAGATGGACACCCGATTGCAATGAATTTAAATGTGCTTAAAGGGTTTAAATCCAGTGAAATAAAACGATGGGCACAAACTCATTTAACACCTGGAAGTACTGTTTACTCAGATGGGTTAAATTGTTTTCCTGCGGTTAAAGAAGCTGACTGTAAGCATGTTCCAATCGTCACGGGTGGTGGTGCGGCAAGTGTTGATAAAATTGAGTTTATCTGGGTTAACACTATGATATCAAGTATTAGTTTGTCAGTGAATTTATCAGGCAAAGCAATGGACAATCCTGAAATTTCAGTGCTAATACGGTCATTACTAAAAGAGCATGATGTAGAACCATCACGACTTATTATTGAAGTGACTGAGACGGCAGCGGTGTCAGACATTGTTGGTGCAGAGCGCTTAATGTATGAAATTAAAGATTTGGGCTGTCATTTTGCCCTGGATGATTTTGGGGTAGGTTTTTCCTCTTTTTTCTATTTAAAACAATTGCCTGTTGATTATGTGAAATTGGATGGAATGTTTATTCGTCAATTGCCTTATAGCGATGAAGATCAGGTTTTTGTAAAAGCGCTTAATGAAATGGCACACGGTTTAGGCAAGCAGACAGTTGCTGAGTTTGTTGAGAGTCAGGATATTTTAGATATGCTGGTCAAATATGATGTGGATTATGCACAAGGGTATTTTATTGGTAAGCCACTGCCAGATATTTTGAGGCAAAATGAAGAAGCTTAGCCAAGAAACTTAAACCTAAAATAATCAGTTGAATCGTAGCGAGAGCGACTTAGGTGCTGAAGATTAAGGGTTTTACAGGTTATTTTGGCTTTATTCGTAGTCACCCTACGGGTGAAGTCAAAATATTCTGGAAAATCCTTAAGATTCAGTGCATAAGGCGGTCGCAGTAGGTTCAACTGATTTTTTTAGGTTAAAATAATCATGAAATGAGAACATGAAAGTGAGCTTATTTCTTAGGAATCTCAATCACTGGATTCTTCTCGTTGCGGCGATAAAAAATACCAATATGACCTATTGCTTGCACCAAAATACTATCAGTTTGACGTACGATAGAATCAATCATCGACTTTTTATCATCCCGATCATCAGCATTGACACGTACTTTAATTAATTCATGATCATCCAGAGCATAATTAATTTCATTAACGACATTATCCGTTAAACCTGCAGCACCAATAAGCACAACTGGCTTCATTGAATGGGCTTCTGCACGTAGAAAACGGATTTGTTTATTATTAAGTGACGCTGGTTTCGACATAGGATTGACTGACCTGATAGACTTTAAGGAATAAAAGCCTAATTATAACGTGTACCAAGCAGGGTTTCACGGTAAAATACATATTTAATCAGAATATATCTATAGTACTTGGAAATTTTATGGGTATAGAATTTATGGTGTTAAACAATGGCACGTAGTAAAAGTAGTTCAGAATGGTTGCAAGAACATTTTAAAGATCAGTATGTGCTAAAGTCACAGAAAGATGGCTATCGCTCTCGGGCTGCCTATAAATTATTACAAATTCAGGAAAAAGATAAACTGATCAAACAGGGCATGAACATCGTCGATCTGGGTTCAGCCCCAGGCGGTTGGTCACAAGTGGCTCGCCAGTTTGTTGGCAGCAAGGGCAAGGTGGTAGCACTGGATATCTTACCGATGGATCAACTGGCACAAGTGGAGTTTATTCAGGGTGATTTTCAGGAAGACTCAGTGCTGGAAGAATTGCTTAAGGTGTTAAATAATCAGCCTGTAGATCTTGTTATTTCGGATATGGCACCCAATGTAACAGGTGTAAAGGCAGTGGATCAGCCCAAAAGTATGTACTTGTTAGAATTAGCAATTGACTTGGCCGATCAGGTGTTAAAGCCTCAGGGCTCACTTCTGATGAAAGTCTTCCAGGGTGAAGGTTTTCAACCTCTATTAGCCGAATTACGCAAGCGCTACCAAAAAGTAATCACCCGCAAGCCTGATGCCTCTCGTTCTCGCTCGTCGGAGTTATACTTGTTGGCTAAAGGCTTTAAAGGTTAATGTGCTAGATTTAACCGAGTTTTCAATGCTTTATTTTGAACAACAAACAAAATAAAGTGTCTGACTCGATGAGATTTGCTAATATAACGGCATAACTATATTTATAACTGCAAAACTATTCTATAACCGCATAATAAAATTGTGCAAATAACACGAAAATGTTGGAGTATTCGTTTTGAACGAAATGACAAAAAATATCTTATTATGGGTGGTGATTGGAATCATCCTCATGTCTGTTTTCAGTAACTTCACCCCGACTACCGGGCCTAAAGAAATGAGCTATTCTGATTTTATCCAGAATGTTGAGCGTGGCTCCGTTAGTGAGGTTAAGATTGAAGGCCGTGTTATTTCCGGCAATACACTGGATGGCAAACATTTTACTACCTATAGCCCTGAAACAGATAATCGTGCCTTGATTGGTGTGTTATTAGACAATACGGTAAAAATTGTCGGTGAACCACCTAAGCAGCAAAGCTTATTGGTGCAATTATTCATTTCCTCTTTCCCAATTCTACTCATCGTTGGTATCTGGGTATATTTCATGCGCCAGATGCAAGGTGGTGGCGGTGGCCGTGGGGCAATGTCATTTGGCAAAAGTAAGGCCAAGTTATTAGGCGAAGACCAAATCAAAGTTAACTTCGCTGATGTTGCAGGTTGTGATGAAGCCAAAGAAGACGTGTCGGAACTGGTTGATTTCTTAAAAGACCCCGCAAAGTTCACTAAGTTAGGTGGTAAATTACCTCGTGGTGTCTTGATGGTAGGTAGTCCAGGTACAGGTAAAACATTATTAGCCAAAGCCATCGCTGGTGAAGCTAAAGTGCCTTTCTTTACTATCTCTGGTTCAGATTTCGTTGAAATGTTTGTTGGTGTAGGTGCATCGCGTGTTCGTGATATGTTTGAGCAAGCTAAAAAACATGCGCCTTGTATTATCTTCATCGATGAAATCGATGCTGTTGGTCGTCATCGTGGTGCTGGTTTAGGCGGTGGTCATGATGAAAGAGAGCAAACGCTCAATCAACTATTAGTCGAAATGGATGGTTTTGAAGGTAATGAAGGCGTCATCGTTATTGCTGCAACCAACCGTCCTGATGTACTGGATCCGGCTTTATTACGTCCCGGTCGTTTTGACCGTCAAGTCGTTGTACCGCTGCCTGACATCCGAGGCCGTGAGCGCATTCTTAAAGTGCATCTGCGTAAAGTACCTATTGATGACAATGTGCAACCAAAATACATTGCCCGTGGTACACCGGGATTTTCCGGTGCCGATTTAGCCAACTTGGTGAATGAAGCAGCCTTATTTGCTGCCAAAGAAGATGCTCGTACCGTGACAATGGGGCACCTGGAACAAGCTAAAGATAAAATCATGATGGGCTCAGAACGTAAGTCCATGGTGATGAAAGACAAAGAAAAGAAAATGACGGCCTATCACGAATCTGGTCATGCGATTGTGGGCTTATTAGTGCCGTCACATGATCCTGTTTATAAGGTGAGCATTATCCCTCGTGGCAGAGCCTTGGGTGTGACGATGTTTCTACCCGAAGAAGATCGCTATAGTCTGAGCAAAGAGCAGCTGAATAGTCAAATTTCCAGCTTGTTTGGTGGTCGTGTAGCAGAAGAATTGATCTATGGTAGTGACATGGTAACCACTGGTGCCAGTAATGATATTGAACGTGCAACGGAGCTAGCGCGTAATATGGTCACGAAATGGGGCTTGTCTGCTAAGCTGGGGCCTTTATCCTATTCTGAAGAAGAAGGTGAAATATTTCTAGGGCGTTCGGTGACTCAGCATAAAAATGTGTCAGATGAAACCGCTCATATTATTGATGAAGAAATTCGTAGTGTGATTGATGAAAACTATCAGCGCACAGAGAAAATTCTAAAAGATAATATGGATAAATTACATATGATGACCGATGCCTTAATGAAATATGAAACCATCGATCGTCATCAGATCGATGACATTATGGCAGGTAAAGAGCCTCGTGAGCCAAAAGGCTGGACTGATGTTGATTATGACGACAAAGATGGTGGTTCTAGTGCTAGCAGTGATGTAAAAGAATCGAGCACAGAGGAAAAAGTGGCAAAAAGCTCAGATGACTCTGATAAATCTATTGGCGGTACCGCTGATCAACACTAACGCCTAACCAACAGGGTGAGCTTTGCTCACCCGATAAACCTCAAGGATAGACCTATCTTCAATGCTACCTGTTAGCTTGCAATCTATTAAAATAAAGTGCGCCAATAAATCACTTTCTCTCGAAAGCCCTATTGTTATGGGGATCCTCAATGTCACTCCCGATTCTTTTTCCGATGGCGGCTTGTTCACCAATACTGATTCCGCGCTGTGTCAGGCAGAACAAATGTGTATTGATGGTGCGCAGGTCATTGATATTGGTGGTGAATCCACACGTCCCGGTGCAAGTCCGGTGTCCATATCAGAAGAGCTGGATCGTGTTATTCCGATCATTGAAAAAATACATCAGACTTTGGACGTGGTTATTTCCATTGATAGTTGCAAAGCAGAAGTGATGACTTCAGCAGCGAAAGCAGGCGCCGGTCTAATCAATGATGTGATGGCTTTGCAGGCTGAGGGCGCTCTTAAGGCAGCACAAGAAACGGGGCTGCCAGTATGTCTAATGCACATGCAGGGTGAGCCTAGAGTGATGCAGCAGAACCCACAATACGCTGACGTTGTGCATGAGGTAAAAGACTTTCTTATGAGGCGAGTTGAGCAATGTTTACAGCAGGGATTTACTAAAAATCAGCTTATCATTGATCCAGGATTTGGATTTGGCAAAACATTAGCGCATAATATCAAACTATTTAAAGCCCTTGAGCAATTTACCACGCTTGAAGTGCCAGTGCTTGTCGGTGCTTCGCGTAAAAGCATGATTGGACAAATTACGGGTAAAGAAACCGCGCAACGCTTATCCGGTAGTCTTGCACTAGCAACGTTGGCGGTGACTAAAGGCGCTGCTATCATTCGAGTACATGATGTTGCAGAAACGGTCGATGCCATCAAAGTTGCTTTGGCATTGAGTGAGTAGCTGGTTATTTAATATATACCCGTGATAAACAATTTAGAAACAAATACAGAAAAGAATAATGAAGAAAAAATTTTTTGGTACAGATGGGATTCGAGGCAAAGTAGGCGAGTACCCAATGACAGCTGAGTTTGTGATGAAACTGGGTTGGGCGGCGGGTCGAGTACTGGCCAAACAAGGCAAAGGCAAGGCGGTTATTGGTAAAGATACCCGTATCTCTGGCTATATGTATGAATCAGCATTAGAAGCAGGATTATCGGCAGCAGGCATAGACTGCCTGTTAACCGGCCCGATGCCCACACCGGGTATTGCTTATTTGACTCGGACGATGAATGCCCAATTGGGTATTGTTATTAGTGCTTCACACAATCCATATTATGATAATGGCATTAAATTTTTCTCAGCGGATGGCACTAAATTATCTGATGAGATTGAGCATGCCATTGAAGCTGAGATAGAAAATGAAATGCAGACAGTCGAGTCTGCACAATTGGGTAAGGCGCGGCGCATCAGAGATGCTGCTGGTCGCTATATTGAATACTGCAAAGGCACGACTTCATATTCTATGGAACTTAATGATTTAAGAATCGTTGTTGATACTGCTCATGGTGCGGCTTATCACATCGCACCCAGCGTGTTTGGTGAATTAGGTGCAGAAGTGATTGCTATTGGCAATGAACCCGATGGAGTCAATATCAATGAAAAAGTGGGTTCGACCTACCCTGAAGCCTTACAACAATCGGTATTACAACATCGTGCTGACTTAGGTATTGCCTTAGACGGTGATGCCGATCGTTTGATGATGGTGGATCATCTGGGTGAAATCATTGATGGTGATGAATTACTGTTTATTATGGCCATAGCGAAGAAAAAAGAATTAGGCCATAGCGATTTTGGCGTGGTTGGTACACTGATGAGCAACCTCGGTATGGAAGTCGCGCTGAAAAGAGAAGGGTTAGGATTTATTTGTGCTGATGTGGGTGATCGCTATGTCATGGAAGCATTGAAAGAACATAATTGGACGCTGGGCGGCGAATCCTCTGGACATCTTATTTGCTTAGATCAATCAACCACGGGTGATGGCATTGTTGCCGCGTTAAAAGTATTAGCATCGATTGCCGATAGCAATAAAACCTTGCATGAACTAAAAAAAGGCATGGATAAATATCCCCAAAAGCTGATCAATGTGCGGATCAAAGAAAAACTGGATCCCTTTAGTTCGGCTGAAGTGACCAAGGCGGTGAGTGAGGCAGAGGCACGTCTGGCGGATAAAGGCAGAGTATTATTACGTGCCTCAGGTACAGAACCACTGATTCGTGTCATGATCGAGGGTTCTGATGCACAACAGGTGATGAGCGAAGCCAATGCACTGGCTAAAGTCGTAGAAATGGCCTTTGCTTAGGCAAGAGTAGCAATATTTTATTAATAATGAAGCAAAATGATCATTATCTGCCCCATAGAATTGATTTTTTGGGTCAGTAAAGGTATCATTTCGCGCTGAATAAAAATTAGGAATGATGATGCGTACACCATTAGTAGCAGGCAATTGGAAAATGAATGGCTCCAGAGAGAGCGTAAAAGAATTAATCAATGGCGTGGTTGAAGGAGCAAAATCCCTAAACGGCGTAGAGGTGGCAGTTTGCCCTCCCTTTATCTATATCGCAGATGTGACCGCAGTGGCGGGTGGAACCAATGTTTCTGTTGGCTCACAAGATGTTTGTACCGAACTTAAGGGTGCATTCACTGGCGAAACATCCATCGACATGATTAAAGACTTTGGCTGTCAATATGCTATTGTTGGTCACTCCGAGCGTCGCACTTTATACGGTGAAACAGATGACGTAGTGGCAGAAAAATTTGCTGTGGTTAAAAATTCCGGCATTATTCCAATTTTCTGTATTGGTGAAACACTGGAAGAACGTGAAGGTGGCATTACCGAAGAAGTGTGTGCGCGTCAAATCGATGCCGTATTTAGCTCTCAGGGTGATGATGCCTTTGCCGATTCAGTGATTGCTTATGAGCCTGTTTGGGCTATTGGTACCGGCAAAACAGCTTCACCTGAGCAAGCACAGTCAGTCCATGCCTTTATTCGTCAGCATATTGCTAAGCGTAATGCGGTTATTGCAGAAAAAGTTCAAATTCTATACGGTGGCAGCATGAATCCTGCTAATGCCAAAGAGTTGATTGGACAAACAGATATTGATGGCGGCCTGATTGGTGGTGCATCATTGAAAACAGAAGACTTTCTGGCTGTTTGCCAGGCTGGTCAATAGTTACAAATAAATTCTATTTAAAATACTCTTAACACTTGAAGAGATAACTGGTAAAAAATTATGGAAGCAGTACTACTGGCCGTTCACATTGTCATCGCAGTGACACTCATTGGTTTAATCCTTATTCAACAAGGTAAGGGTGCCGATGCCGGTGCAGCTTTTGGTGGCGGAGGAGGCGGTGGTGCTTCTTCAACGGTTTTTGGTAGTCAGGGGTCAGGTAACTTCCTGACCAAGACAACGGCCATATTGGCGACAGCATTTTTTATTACCAGCTTGTTTCTGTCTTATTTGTCAGGACAGGTGTCTGCACAAAAAGCAGAAGCCATTGAAGTGTTAAACAGAGTAGAACAAATTCAATCTGAAGATAAGCCAGCCTTACCGGTCAATAGTAATGCGCCAGCTGAAACAACAGATAAGCCTACCTTGCCTACAGAGTAATCGAAGCAAGCGTAAACAATATTAGCCGATGTGGTGAAATTGGTAGACACGCTACCTTGAGGGGGTAGTAGCGAGAGCTGTGCCGGTTCGACTCCGGCCATCGGCACCAATTTAGTTGTGTATACCCATGACCATGTATTAAGAATGGTCATTAACTAAGATATAAAAAAAGCCGAATTTAAGAGTGCTTTTCATTGCAGTTAATTATGCTTTAAGGTATCTTTAGTCCTCTTGTGTTAGAGCAAAAGCCCTAACTAAAACAGAATTAATATTAGTGTCTGGGATACATTACCCGGATTAAGTAAGGAGCGCTAATATGCTTGAAAACTATCTTCCCGTATTGATTTTTATGGGAGTAGGTCTCCTAGTAGGAATCGGGATGACAGCAATGGGTTTAATGCTATCCCCGCATCGCCCCGATCGTGAAAAAAACTCCCCCTATGAATGTGGCTTTGAAGCATTTGAAGATGCGCGTTTGAAGTTTGATGTTCGTTATTATCTCGTTGCCATTCTATTTATAATCTTTGATTTAGAAATCGCTTTCCTATTCCCATGGGCTGTAGCCTTAGATAGTATCGGTACGTTTGGATTAGTTGCGATGGCAATATTTTTAGGGCTGTTAGTTGTTGGTTTTATCTACGAGTGGAAAAAAGGTGCGCTTGAATGGGAATAGAGGGTGTTTTAGAAGAAGGTATTATCACCACCAGCGCTGATAAACTCATTAACTGGGCAAGAACCGGTTCCATGTGGCCAATGACCTTTGGTCTGGCCTGTTGTGCCGTTGAAATGATGCAAGCAGGTGCTTCGCGTTATGATCTTGACCGCTTTGGTATCGTTTTTCGCCCCAGTCCGAGGCAATCAGATGTGATGATTGTGGCGGGTACGCTGGTGAATAAAATGGCACCGGCCTTAAGAAAAGTATATGATCAAATGGCAGAACCTCGTTGGGTCATTTCCATGGGCTCATGCGCTAATGGTGGTGGTTATTATCACTATTCTTATGCTGTTGTTCGAGGCTGTGACCGAGTTGTACCGGTTGATATTTATGTGCCGGGCTGTCCACCTACAGCTGAAGCGCTGATATATGGCATTATTCAACTGCAAAACAAAATCAAACGCACGAATACGATTGCAAGATAAGAGAACCCATTGAATGTCGCAATATTACTCTGAACTAGCTGACAAAGTGACTGCCACACTGGCAGAAATCGAAACGGTAGAAACCACCGTTGCACATGGCGAGTTGACGATTGAAGTAAGCAAAGAAAGTCTCATTCAGATTTGTCAGATACTTCGAGATGATGAGGCGCTGGGCTTTGATACCATTATTGATGTTTGTGGTATTGATTATAGCGGCTATGCTGTGGCAAAAGATGGTGTGACCAATGCTAATGATACTAAGAGTAAACACTCTAAACAGTGCAAAACACGCTATGCCTCGGTTTATCACCTATTATCTGTGAGCAATAATCACCGTATTCGTGTTAGAACTTGGTTGGACGATGATTTCCCTATAGTTGACTCCGTTGTTCCTCTTTGGAGCGGTGCTAACTGGTTTGAACGTGAAGCATTTGATCTGCTCGGTATTTTGTACTCAGGACATCCTGATTTACGCCGTATTCTGACTGATTATGGCTTTATTGGCCATCCACTGCGTAAAGATTTTCCCGTGGTTGGCCAGGTGGAAATGCGCTACGATGCAAACAAGCAACGGGTGATCTATGAACCCGTCACTATGGAAGAGCGAGTGAACATCCCGCGAATTATTCGTGATGACAATCGCTATGAAGAACGTATGCAAGCCAATAGAAGCAGTGAGCAAAAAGAGGAAAGTGCTTAATGTCTGAAATTCAAAACTATACCCTCAATTTTGGTCCACAGCATCCTGCCGCGCATGGTGTACTGCGTTTGGTTTTAGAGCTGGATGGCGAAGTGATTCAACGAGCTGATCCCCATGTTGGCTTATTACACCGTGGTACAGAAAAATTAGCAGAAAGTCGTATCTATAACCAGAGCATTGGTTATATGGATCGTTTAGATTACGTCTCCATGATGTGTAATGAACATGCTTATTGTATGACGATTGAAAAATTACTGGAAATCGAAGTGCCAGAACGGGCACAATATATCCGCGTGATGTTTGATGAAGTGACACGTATTTTAAATCACTTGATGTGGTTGGGTACACACGCCTTAGATGTTGGCGCGATGACCATGTTCCTATATTGCTTCCGTGAACGTGAAGATCTAATGGATGCCTACGAAGCGGTATCCGGCACAAGAATGCATGCCAGCTATTATCGTCCAGGTGGCGTTTATCGTGACCTGCCTGATAGCATGCCACAATATGAAGCCTCACAATGGCATTCGCAAGCAGAAGTTGATGAGCAAAATACCAATCGTCAGGGCTCATTGCTGGATTTCTTAAAAGATTTTACCGAGCGTTTTGACGGCTATGTTGATGAATATGAAACTCTGCTGACCAATAATCGTATTTGGAAACAAAGAACGGTTGATATTGGTGTCGTTACTGCGGATGAAGCAAAAAATCTCGGTTTTACTGGCCCCATGCTACGTGGCTCAGGCATTGCCTGGGATTTGCGTAAAATGGAACCTTATGAAGTGTATGACAAATTAGACTTTGATATTCCCGTGGGTACTAATGGTGATTGCTATGATCGTTATTTGGTGCGTGTGGAAGAAATGCGTCAGTCAAATAAAATCATCAGCCAATGTATTGAATGGCTTAAAGTTAATCCCGGCCCAGTCGTTCATGATGATCACAAGGTCACCATTCCAGATCGTATGGACATGAAAAACGATATGGAAGGCCTGATTCACCACTTCAAACATTTCACTGAAGGTTATTGTGTGCCAGAAGGTGAAGCCTATAGTTCCATAGAACACCCCAAGGGTGAATTTGGTACTTATATTGTTTCAGATGGGGCTAACAAACCTTATCGCTTGAAAATCAGAGCGCCGGGTTTTGCCCATCTTGGCGCAATTAACTTTTTAACCGAGGGCCATATGTTGGCTGATGTGGTGACAGTTATCGGTACTTTAGATATTGTTTTCGGGGAGATCGACAGATAATGTCCCAAGCGAAGAACGAACTTATTAACGCAACATCACGCGCAGAAATTGACTTATGGCTGGCCAAGTTCCCGTCTGATCAAAAACAATCTGCCGTGATGACTGCACTGAGAATGGTGCAAGAACAAAATGGTGGTTGGTTGACCACTGAGTTAATGGATGCGGTGGCAGACTATCTGGATATGGATAAAATTCATGTCTATGAAGTCGCGACCTTTTACTCCATGTTTGAACACAAACCAGTTGGCAAGCATAAAGTCTGTGTTTGCACCAATATCTCCTGCATGATCTGTGGCTCAGGTGAAATTGTTGAACATCTGGAAGACAAATTAAATATCAAATTGGGTGAAACCACAGCAGATAATCTCATCACCCTTAAAGAAGTTGAATGTTTAGGCGCTTGTTCTGGCGCACCGATGTTACAAATTGGTGAAGACTATTACGAAAACCTGGACATTGAAAAAATTGACAAAATTCTAGACGGTCTGAAGTAAGCGGAGCATTGAATGGCAAACGAAGTTTGTTTTAGAACATTACATCTTGATGAACCATGGACACTGGAATCCTATCTCAGTGTCGGTGGTTATGAATCATTAAAGAAAATTCTGACCGAGAAGATCCCTGCAGAAGACATTATTGAAGAAGTGAAAACCTCTGCCTTACGTGGTCGTGGTGGTGCGGGCTTTCCTACTGGCTTGAAGTGGAGCTTTATGCCTCGTCAGGCAAAAGGGCAAAAATACATTGTTTGTAACTCAGACGAAGGTGAGCCGGGTACCTGTAAGGATCGTGATATCCTACGTTACAATCCTCATCAACTCATCGAAGGCATGGCCATTGCGGCCTATTGTATTGGTGCTGATGTTGGCTATAACTATATCCGTGGCGAATTCTGGGAACCCTTCACTCGTTTTGACAATGCCTTAAAAGAGGCGCGTGAAGCGGGCTATCTGGGTGATAAGCTCTTTGGTTCTGAATTCAATTTTGAACTCCATGGTCATTTAGGTGGCGGTGCTTATATTTGTGGTGAAGAAACCGCATTATTGGAGTCGATTGAAGGTAAAAAAGGGCAACCGCGTTTTAAACCGCCTTTCCCTGCCAGCTTCGGCCTGTATGGCAGGCCAACGACGATTAATAATACTGAGACGCTGGCATCGATTCCGGTCATTGTGGAAAAAGGTGGTCAGTGGTTCTTAGAACATGGCAAGCCTAACAATGGTGGCACGAAAATCTTTTCAGTCTCAGGCAATGTTAAGCGCCCGGGTAACTATGAAATCGATTTGGGTACGCCTTTTTCCGAATTATTGGAAATGTGTGGCGGTATGAAAGATGGCTATAAACTCAAAGCCGTTATTCCCGGCGGTAGTTCCTCACCGGTCATCCCCGGTGATTTGATGATGGATGTTGCCATGGACTATGATGGCATTCGTGATGCCGGTTCGATGCTCGGCTCAGGCGCAGTGATTATCCTTGATGATAAAGTGTGTATGGTTAATGCGCTAGCGCGGTTATCACACTTTTATCAGGAAGAATCTTGCGGTCAGTGTACCCCTTGTCGTGAAGGCACAGGCTGGTTATCTCGCGTAGTGCATCGTATTGAACACGGTCAGGGCAAGCCCGAAGATATTGATTTACTGGATAAGGTCGCAGGCGATATTATGGGGCGCACAATTTGTGCTCTGGGTGAAGCCGCTTCAATGCCAGTGAAAGGATTTTTGAAACATTATCGTGATGAATTTGAATATCACATCGAACACAAAAAATGCATGGTCGGCCCCGGAAGCTGATAATCATTAAAGATTGAAGTACTTGCTTTTACTTCCCCCTTCTTCAGAAGGGGGCTGAGGGGTTGCTCCTTTGAAAAAGAGAAAGCTAGATGAAAACGAGCAAGTACTTCTACAGAAACAAATAAATTAAACTAATTCTCTATAAGAGATGGATTTACGAGTATTTAATATGGTAACTATTGAAATCAACGGTATAAAAGTCGAAGCCGAGCAGGGTCAGATGCTAATTGAAGCAGCTGATAAGGCTGGTATTGCTATACCCCGTTTTTGTTATCATAAAAACCTGTCCATTGCGGCCAATTGCCGCATGTGTCTGGTTGAAGTTGAAAAAGCACCCAAGCCAATTCCTGCCTGTGCTACGCCAGTGACGGATGGTATGGTGGTAAACACTCGTTCTACCAAAGCACTCGCCGCACAAAAAGCAGTGATGGAATTTCTCTTGATCAATCATCCATTAGATTGCCCCGTGTGTGATCAGGGTGGAGAGTGTGATTTACAAGATTTTTCCATTGGTTATGGTGGTGATAGTTCACAATATGCAGAACTGAAGCGCGTGGTGAGAGACAAAGACATAGGGCCACTCATTTCCACCGAGCTGACTCGCTGTATTCACTGCACTCGTTGTGTACGCTTCGGTCAGGAAATTGCCGGCATGCGTGAATTAGGTGCAACGGGGCGTGGCGAATGGATGGAAATCGGCACTTATATTGAAAAGAGTGTCAATTCAGAACTATCCGGCAATATTATAGATCTCTGTCCGGTAGGCGCTTTAACTTCCAAGGTGTCACGCTTTAATTATCGCGTTTGGGAACTTTCCAGTAACGATAGTATTGGTGCGCATGACTGCGTTGGTTCTAATAGTAATGTGCAGGTAAAGAGTGGCGAAATCAAGCGGGTTATTGGCCGTGAAAATGAAAACATCAATGACCAGTGGATTTCAGATCGTGACCGTTATAGTTTTGAAGGCCTAGCCAGTGATGAACGTCTCGGTAAGCCCTTGATTAAAAAAGACGGGGAATGGCAAGAAGTCAGTTGGGATGATGCCCTGCAATTTGCAGTCAATGGCCTCAAAGCCGTTAGCGACAAAACACAAATTGGCAGTATTTGCTCACCTTCTGTCACGACAGAAGAAATGTACCTATTACAAAAAATGATGCGCGGTATTGGCTGTGACAATATTGATCACCGTTTACGTCAAACGGACTTTAGTGGTGATGCCCAAGATCCGGCTTTTCTAGGGCTAGGCATGGCCGTTGCGGACATTGCAAAGCAACAAGCTGCTTTGCTGATAGGCTCAAACATCCGTAAAGAACAACCGATTTTAGGTCATCAGCTGAGACAAGCCAGCCTCAAAGGTGCACAATTGTCTTTTGTTAACTCCGTACGCTATGACTTTATTTTTGCTGTCGCACAGGACTTCATTATTGCGCCAAAAGACTTTTTTAATGAACTGAAATCTTTGGCAAAAGCGGCCTTGGATAAATCCTCAGCCGATGCGCCCGATGGTTTAGCGGCCTTAGTCGCATCAGCTAAAGTGAGTGAAGCTCACCAAGCTTGCATTGAACAATTAGCCAGTGCAGAAAACTCGATAGTCATGTTAGGCACAATTGCCCAGTCTATGCCGGACTATGCTGCTTTACGCATGCTAGCCAGTTACATTGCTGAAGCAACTCATTCGACCTTGAGTTATTTAACACCGGGTGCAAATACCAGTGCTGCCTATCTTACGGGTGTGCTACCAACAGCTTCAGAGACACAAGGCTTGAATACCCAGGCGATGCTTGCCGATGGCCTTAAAGCTTATGTACTATACGGTGTTGAATCGGACTATGATATTGAAAATCCGGCTCAAGTGCATAATGCCCTATCAAAGGCTGATTTTGTGGTGCTCATGAATGCCTATGTGACTGATGCAATAAAAGAAAATGCCGATGTTATCTTACCTATTTCTGCAATCACTGAAGCCTCGGGTACTTTGATTAATGTCGCAGGTAATTGGCAGAGTTTTGCGGCTGTTAGCAAGGCTTATGAGCAGTCTAAACCGGGCTGGAAAGTATTACGCGTCATGGGTAATTTGTTTGATATTGATGGCTTTGACTATCAAAGCTCAGAAGAAATTATCAATGAACTAAAAGCCAGCAACGCAGTTAAAGACGATCAAAGTGAAACCAGCAAGGCAAGCAATCAAGTCATTTGGGCTTGTCCGGCTGATTCAAGTGCGGATTCAACAGGACTGCAACGCATTGCAGAACTACCCATTTATCGAGTTGATGCTGTGACTCGTAGAGCGACAGCTTTGAACCTGACTGAAGATGCTCAGGTTGAATTTGCCAAAGTTAATAGTCAACTTGCCAGTCAACTGAAACTAGACGATAAGCAGACGGTAACAGCCAAGCAAGGTGATAATACGGTTGAAATAACCCTTAGCATAGACGATAGCATTGCTGATAATTGTGTCTATCTACCTGCAGGCATTAATGCAGCAGCTTCTTTATGTGGTGGCTTTGATACCATTGAACTGATTTCCACAAGCAACACTACCAACGTAGCTGAATAGGCGGAGCAAATTATTTTGTTAGACTTGATTTTATCCATATACGAAATACCGGTAATTAATATACTGGTCAAGATCATTGCGATTCTGGTGCCATTACTATTGACCGTGGCTTATTTTACCTATGCTGAACGAAAAGTTATCGGCTATATGCAAGTGCGTATTGGACCGAATCGTGTCGGCCCCAGAGGTTGGTTACAACCGATAGCAGATGCCATGAAACTGATGTTCAAGGAAATTATCTTTCCTTCCGGCGCCAATAAAGTGTTATTTATCATTGCACCGACCTTAGCGATTTCTACCGCCTTGGCTGCTTGGGCTGTTGTGCCCTTTGGTGCTGAAATGGTTTTAGCAGAAATCAATGTGGCCTTATTGTATATTTTAGCCATGACGTCCATTGGTGTTTATGGCGTGATTCTGGCGGGTTGGTCATCCAACTCAAAATACGCCATTATGAGTACCCTGAGAACAGCTGCGCAGGTGGTTTCTTATGAGATCGCCATGGGCTTCGCCTTAGTAGGTGTGGTCATGGCAGCAAGAAGTCTCAATATTGGTGATATTGTTGCGGGACAAAGCGGTACCGGCATCTGGGGCTGGTATATGTGGCCTTTATTACCCTTATTTGTGATTTATTTTGTCTCCGGCGTGGCTGAAACCAACCGCGCACCCTTTGATGTCGCAGAAGGCGAGTCAGAAATTGTTGCCGGTTTCCACGTTGAATACTCAGGCATTTTATTTGCTATCTTTTTCCTAGCTGAATATGCCAATATGATTCTGATTTCTATTATGGCCGCCTTATTATTTATGGGCGGCTGGTTATCACCGTTTGAAGGTATGGAATTTCTTAGCTTAGGTTCGACCTTCCTTGCTGCTTCCAGCATTGTCTGGTTATTAGCTAAAACGGCGATATTTATGTTCTTGTTCCTCTGGTTCAGAGCCACTTTCCCGCGCTATCGTTATGACCAAATCATGCGCTTAGGTTGGAAAGTCTTTATCCCCATTACCATTGTCTGGATTTATGTTGTGGGTATTATGTATTACGCAGAATTAGCACCTTGGTTCGTTAAGGGTTAAGAAAATGGTTAAGGCTTAGGTTAAAGGATAAGTTAGTGAAACAATTGACACAATTTTTAAATAGTCTTTTCTTGGCTGAGCTATTTAAAGGCTTAGGTATTACCGGACGTTATTTTTTCAAAAAGAAAATAACCGTTCAGTATCCAGAAGAAAAAACGCCGCAGTCATTTCGTTTTCGAGGACTGCATGCACTACGTCGTTATGCCAATGGTGAAGAACGGTGTATTGCCTGCAAACTCTGTGAAGCTATTTGTCCTGCACTAGCGATTAGCATTGAGTCGGAAGAACGTGAAGATGGTACACGACGTACTAAAAGTTATGACATTGATTTAACCAAATGTATTTTTTGTGGCTTCTGTGAAGAATCCTGCCCGGTTGACTCCATCGTGGAAACACGTATTTTTGAATACCATGGCGAAGAAAAGGGCGACTTATTGATGACCAAAGAAAAGTTATTAGCCGTCGGGGATAAATACGAAGATCAGATTGCCCTAGATCGCTCAGCAGATGCAAGCTATCGCTAGTAGTAACAGAAATCATTAATTAACAAATAAAGAGCAACGAATCGGCTGCTAAAGCAGTCCAACGTGGAAGAGTTTATGGAAACAATCCTTTTTTATTTTTTTGCAGGCTTTATGGTGATTTCATCGCTGATGGTGATCACCGTAAACAATCCGGTACGAGCCGCTTTTTTTCTGGTGCTGACCTTCTTTGCTTCGGCAGTTGTCTGGTTATTGCTTGAAGCTGAATTTCTCGCAGTGATTTTGATCATCGTCTACGTTGGCGCGGTGATGGTGTTGTTCTTATTTGTGGTCATGATGCTGGATATCAATATCGCTGAGCTGAAAGCCGGTTTTGTGAAAAACCTGCCCATCGCAATCATCGTAGCCTTAACCATGTTTGGCACCATCTATTATGTGGTTGGCGGCGGTGTTTTCGGTGTTGAAAGCTTCAAGCCACCAACACCACATACGGCTGAGTATAGTAATATCTTAGAGCTGGGCAAGGTCATTTATACCGAATACGTGTTTGCCTTTGAAATCGCCGCAGTCATTCTTTTGGTGGGCATTATTGCAGCCATCAGTTTGACTCTAAGACGTCGTCCCAATACCAAACATCAAAAAATTGAAGACCAAGTGGCAGTGAAAAGTACTGATCGCCTACGGGTGGTTAAAGTCGAGTCACAGGCTAGAAAGGGGAGTCGTTAATCATGCTAAGCTTAACTCATTTTCTGGTACTCAGTGCCATTGTCTTTTCTATTAGTATGGCGGGCATTTTCATCAATCGAAAAAACATCATTATCTTATTGATGTGTGTTGAACTGATGCTTCTGGCTGTGAATACTAACTTTATTGCCTTCTCTCATTATTTAAACGATACCGCTGGTCAGGTATTTGTTTTCTTTATTCTCACGGTTGCCGCCGCAGAAGCCGCAATTGGTTTGGCAATTCTGGTCGTCTTGTTTAGAAATAAACGCACGATTAACGTTGAAGAACTTGATACATTGAAAGGTTAAGCCAGTGTTTGAAAATTATAGTGACTCACAAGTTTATTTAGCCATCGTTCTGGCGCCACTGATTGGCTCCATAATTGCGGGTATATTTAATGCTTATATCAGTAAGGCAGTGGCACATACAGTTACGATTGCCGGTGTTGGCTTGTCTTTTGTTTTGGCTTTGTTTGTTTTTAAATACTTCGCCTTTGATGGTGCTGCCACTTACAATGAAACCGTTTACACCTGGTTAGTCAGCGATGGCATTCGTTTCGAAATTGGTTTCATGGTGGATAACCTCACCTCAATGATGCTGGTTGTAGTGAGCTTTGTTTCCCTGATGGTACATTTATACACCATTGGTTATATGAGTGATGATCCCGGCTATAAACGCTTCTTCAGTTATATTTCTCTGTTTACCTTCTCCATGTATATGTTAGTGATGTCCAATAACTTCCTGCAATTATTCTTTGGCTGGGAAGCTGTGGGCCTAGTCTCTTATCTCTTGATTGGTTTTTACTACAAAAAAGAAAGCGCTATTTTTGCTAATATGAAAGCCTTTCTAGTCAACCGTGTGGGTGACTTTGGCTTTATTCTTGGCATTGCAGGCGTGCTAATGGTCTTTGACTCCTTGGATTATGCCCAAGTCTTTGCTGCTGCGAGTTCACAGGCAGGCCAAACCATTGAAATTATTCCCGGTTCAGAATGGTCAATGATGACCGTGATTTGTATCCTGCTCTTTATCGGTGCAATGGGTAAATCAGCTCAAGTGCCTTTACACGTTTGGCTACCGGATTCAATGGAAGGCCCAACACCTATTTCTGCTCTGATTCACGCAGCGACCATGGTAACAGCCGGTATCTTCATGGTGACTAGAATGTCACCCTTATTCGAACTGTCGGAAACAGCCCTGTCGTTTATACTCGTTATCGGTGCAATCACTGCCTTGTTTATGGGCTTCTTAGGCATTATTCAGAATGATATCAAACGTGTTGTTGCCTACTCAACACTGTCGCAATTAGGTTATATGACCGTTGCCCTAGGTGCATCGGCCTATTCTGCGGCGGTTTTCCATCTGATGACCCATGCCTTCTTTAAAGCCTTATTATTCTTGGCGGCAGGTTCAGTGATTATCGGTATGCACCATGTGCAGGACATTCGTAAGATGGGTGGCTTGAAAAAATACATGCCCATTACTTATTGGACATCCTTATTGGGTACTCTTGCATTGATTGGTTTTCCCGGTTTCTCCGGCTTTTTCTCCAAAGACAGCATTATCGAGGCTGTTCATCTATCGACATTGCCCGGTGCCACATTTGCTTATTATTCCGTGTTAGAGGGCGTGTTTATTACCGCTTTATATAGCCTGAGATTGTTTTTCATTGTCTTCCATGGTGAAGAACGTATGGATCATCATACCAAAGAGCATCTAAAAGAATCGCCATGGGTGGTGACTGCTCCTTTGATTTTGCTGGCTATTCCATCAGTGATTATTGGTGGCTTGACGATCAGCAATGTCTTATACGGTGATTATTTCACTAATGTGGTATTTGTTCAGGAAGCACACGATGTCCTAGGACAACTTAAAGAAGACTATCATGGTCCATGGGGTATGGTGCTTCATGGCTTAATGACCGCACCATTTTTCCTAATGGTTGCCGGTATTGCGACTGCCTGGTATTTGTATATGAAGCAACCTGAACTGCCCGCGAAGATCAAAAATTCATTCGGCCTGATCTATGATATTTTAGATAATAAATATGGCTTTGATAAATTCAATGAAAAAGTCATCGCCGGTGGTACACGTGGTCTGGGTAATATATTTTCCAAATTTGGTGATACCATGCTGATTGATGGTTTAGTCGTAAATGGTTCAGCTAAGAGTGTTGGCTGGTTATCTTCAGTGATTCGCCATGTACAAACGGGTTATCTCTACCATTATGCCTTTGTAATGATTTTAGGCTTAATTGGTTTACTGGGTTTAGTTCTATATAAATAGAAGTTTCCTGACTCCCCCCTTTTTCAAAGGGGGCTGATGGGTTGCTTTAAGTCGGTTGTTATTCCGGAATAATTCCTGAGAAACAGCTGACTAATTTAAAATAAAGATTTTAGGAAAAAGGTATTTAATTCATGTTTTCAAATTTGCCGTTATTGAGTCTGGTGATTTGGACTCCCATCATTGGTGGGATGCTAGTGCTGGCAACTGGAAGTAAAAACAGCATAGAAGCCAAAGTACTGGCATTGCTGGTTTCTTTGGCTACACTCGCGCTGTCTATACCTCTTTACACTCAGTTTGATACCAGTCTTGCCAGTATGCAGTTCGAAGAACTGATTCCATGGATTAGTAGCTTCCATATTAACTATCATGTCGGCGTTGATGGCATCTCCATGCCACTCATTTTGCTCACCACCTTTATGACCGTCATCGTAATTATTGCCGGTTGGGAGGTCATTACCTACAAAGTCGCCCAATATATGGCCGCTTTCCTAATTCTTGAAGGCTTGATGATTGGTACGTTCGCAGCCATGGATGCCATGCTGTTCTACGTATTCTGGGAAGCCTTACTCATTCCCATGTTCGTTATTATTGGTATTTGGGGCGGACCAAAACGGGTTTATGCTACTATTAAGTTCTTCCTTTATACCTTCTTTGGCTCAGTCTTTATGCTGATTTCCTTGCTGTATATGTATATGCATGCGGCCGATGTAAATGGTGTAGGCACATTCAATATTCAAGAATTACATAAATTACCATTAGCATTGACACCACAAATCTTGATTTTCTTATCATTCTTATTAGCTTTTGCGGTCAAAGTCCCCATGTGGCCAGTACATACCTGGTTACCTGATGCTCACGTTGAAGCACCCACGGGTGGTTCAGTCATACTGGCGGCTATCATGTTAAAGCTGGGTGGCTATGGCTTCCTGCGTTTTAGTTTACCTATTACTCCTGATGCCAGTATGACGCTCGATTGGCTGGTTATCTTATTGTCGCTCATTGCGATTGTTTACATCGGCTTTGTAGCCTTAGTTCAGACTGATATGAAAAAGCTGATTGCTTATTCTTCTATTTCTCACATGGGCTTTGCCACTTTAGGCTTCTTCCTATTATGGAAAATCACTGAAAATACCGGCTCTGCCTCAGGTGCAGTCTTAGGCTTGGAAGGTGGTATGGTACAAATGATTTCTCATGGTTTTATTTCCGCTGCCATGTTCCTTTCCGTCGGTGTCTTATATGACAGAATGCATTCCCGTATGATCAAGGACTATGGCGGTGTCGTTAACACCATGCCTGTCTTCGCCACCTTTGCCGTTTTCTTTGCTATGGCTAATGCGGGCTTACCTGGTACTTCAGGTTTTGTAGGTGAGTTCATGGTCATTATGGCCAGTTTTAAAGCGAATTTCTGGTATGCATTCCTAGCTGCGATTACTCTAATTTTGGGTGCTGCTTATACCTTATGGATGATCAAGCGCGTTGTCTTTGGCCCGATTGCTAATGAGCAGGTAGAAAACCTCAAAGATATGTCAGGACGGGAATTCTTTATGATGCTAGTGCTTGCCATCGCAGTATTAATCATTGGTATATACCCCGCACCATTATTAGAAGTGATGCATGCAACGATTGATAACTTGGTCGCACATATATCCATACCCAAGATACCAGTATTGCCTTAGGCATAGCTTATAAATTGAGAATGGCACTACTTCTTAGCTTCTCACTTCTTTAGAAGGGGGACAGGGGGTTGTGCTTTAAGCAGTAAAGTTTAAAGTCAAACAGGACTAGAGTAAAAACACTATGAATTTTGTAACACCAGATTTTATGCCGGCATTGCCAGAAATATTTTTACTGGCAATGGTTTGTGTCATTCTAATCGTTGACTTGTTTCTAAAAGATGAAAGCAGAGGCGCTACCTATATTCTGTCTATCATTGCGCTTATCGCAACTGCTTTTTTATCGTATTCAAATTACAGTCAAGAAACCGTGGTGACATTTCACGGCTCATTTATTTTAGATCCAATGGCAAGCATACTAAAAATAGTCATTAGCCTAGTCGTTGTTGCCGTGTTTATCTATGCTAAAGATTATTTGAAAGATAGAAATATCTACAAGGGTGAATATTTTATATTGGGCTTGTTTGGCGTCATCGGTATGATGGTGATGGTTTCAGCAGGCAATTTCCTGACCGTTTATTTAGGACTAGAACTGCTGTCCTTATCTATGTACGCAATGATTGCCATGCAACGTGATTCCATAGTAGCATCAGAAGCCGCGATGAAATATTTCATTCTAGGCGCAATCGCTTCAGGAATGCTACTGTATGGTATGTCGATGGTTTATGGTGTCACCGGTTCACTGGATTTAGCTACTATAAACAATGCTGTTTCCGGTGCTGACCGTGTGGTCATGAGCTTCGGTCTGGTGTTCATTATTCTTGGTGTTGCCTTTAAACTGGGTGCAGTGCCTTTTCACATGTGGATGCCCGATGTGTATCATGGTTCACCCACATCAGTCACCTTATACATTGCCAGCGCACCAAAAATTGCTGCGTTCGCCATGATGTATCGTTTGTTAGTCGATGGTCTCTACGATATGCATGCCGACTGGCAAATGATTTTAGTCATACTCTCTGTTTTGTCGATGGTGCTAGGTAATATTGTTGCCATCGCTCAGACAAATATTAAACGGATGCTGGCTTATTCAACCATTTCTCATGTCGGTTTCATCATCATGGGGGTGCTGACAGGCACTGAGGCTGGTTATGGCGCAGCGATGTTTTATGCCATCGTTTATGCCATCATGAGTGTTGGCGCATTTGGCATGATCGTCTTACTCAGTCGTGCAGGTTTTGAAGCAGAAAATATTGAAGACTTCAAAGGCCTCAATCAAAAGAGCCCTTGGTTTGCATTTGTGACGATGGCAATCATGTTTTCCATGGCAGGCATTCCTCCATTCCTTGGTTTCTGGGCAAAAATTGCAGTCTTACAAGAAGCCGTCAATAGTGGTTTAGTCTGGCTTGCCGTTGTCGGTGTCGTTGCCTCGGTTATCGGTGCATATTATTACCTACGTGTCATTAAAGCTGTCTATTTTGATAAGCCTATCGATGAAACACCACTACAGGCCAGCATGGATATTCAGTTTACACTGAGCCTCAATGGCTTAGCCATTTTGGCGCTTGGACTATACCCAACGGCTCTAATTACTCTATGTGTTAGTGCTTTTATTGGGTAATTCTTACTAGAGTAATTTATGACCACTTCAATTGCTATTCTCATTCTTTTTATTGTCACTGTCATTGCAGCCAATATTCCTTTTCTAACTGATAAGGTCTTTTTGGTGCAAGAGGCCAAAGGCAATAAACCTTTTTGGCTACGCTTTAGCGAATGGTTCCTGCTCTATATTATTGTCATGGCTATCGCTATTGGTCTGGAAACCAAACTCCATGGTGCAGCCTATGCAAAGGTGTGGGAATTTTGGAATTTTGCCGAAAACTGGGAATTTTATGCCATAACGCTTTGTTTATTTGTCGTTTTTGCCTTGCCCGGTTTCATCTATCAATACGATCTAAAAAAGCATTTAAAATAATATTACCTTTTTATTAAATAGCGCTTGCATAACAGATAAAAGACCGTATAATACGCTTCATCAGTTGCGGGGTGGAGCAGTCTGGTAGCTCGTCGGGCTCATAACCCGAAGGTCGTAAGTTCAAATCTTGCCCCCGCTACCAATTTTCTTTAAGAAAAGCAGTTACTTAAAAGTAACTGCTTTTTTTATGTCTGGTCGAAAATTTTCATGGCCCGTCTATGACCCCAATATGGCCTGTTCATCCTAAAAACCACAGTTGACCCTGCCATGACACGAAATCCAGCATAATTTCTCTCTCAATTTAATTGTTTTTTTCTAGGCTGGTATAGGAAGTGCAACTTGCCGCTGTTTATCAGAATTTAGGTCAAATTTCTCCATTGCTTTATTTAAAAGTATACGTCAAAACTTCCCACGTTGACGTATCATTCCACTTTATTTAAAGGCTGAATTTTTTCAGTCAAATTCCATGGCAACAATTGCTCTAAAGCCTCATCATCATAATGCCTGCCCAGCTTAGGTAACTCAGTCAGAATGTGTGTTAAAAAGGCAAAGGGCTCTAGGTTGTTTGCTTTCGCTGTTTGCACGATTGAATATAAAATAGCACTGGCCTCAGCACCACGAGGATTTTGGTTCATGACCCAGTTTTTGCGCCCAATCACAAAGGGTTTGATCCGCCGCTCTGCCATATTATTATCAATCTGGAGGTTGCCCTCTTCAAGATAGACAGTCAGATACTTCCATTGATTGATCACATAACGAATAGCGACACCCAACTTACTGTCTTTTGTTGTTTTAGTCACTTTATCATCACACCACTTTTTAAAGTCATCCAGTAGTGGTTTGCTTTTTTCCTGACGGATCAGGTAACGTTGTTCAGCATTGAGCGGTTTGATTTGTTTTTCAATCGCATACAATTTAGCAATTTTACTGATCGCCATTTGTACCATGCCAGGCTTTTTCTGACTGTTCTTGGGTAATGCTTTTAAGGCATCATGGAACTTGCGACGAGCATGTGCCATGCAGCCTAATAAAGTGACTTCACTGTTCTCATTTTCGAATATATGATAACCGGGAAAGCCATCCGTTTGCAGGTAACCTGAAAACCCCGTTAAAAAGGTTTTGGCATGTTGGCCTGCACGAGTAGGCTGATACTCATACAAAACAATGGGACACTTGGAATGATAGCCGCCACTTTGATAGAGCCACATATAAGATTTAGGGCAATTCTCACGTCCATCATGGATCACTCGCATCGTTGTTTCATCGGCCTGGATGATTTTCTGCCTAATGAGATAATACAACAACCGATTATAAAAGGGTTTGAGTAATTCAGCTGATTTAAGCACCCAGTTGGACATACTGGCTCTGGAAAGTGTTATCTTATAGCGTTTAAATATCGCTTCCTGTCGATAGAGAGGCAAGCTGTCTAGGAATTTAGAAACAATGATATAGGCCAGCAGGCTGGGTGATGCAAAACTTCTAGGAATGGGCTGTGCAGGCTTAGGAGCAGTTTTAACGCCTTCCTCACAAGCACGACAGGCATATTTAACCTGAACATGTTCTACAACATATACCTGAGCAGGAACAATTTCCAGTTGCTCTGAGGTCTCTTCACCAATTTCATGCAAGTGATGACCGCAGTCACAGACTTGTTCTGCTTCAGATAACTCATGACGAACAACTTTACGAGGTAGGTCTTTAGGTAAAGGCTTACGACCGGGCTTTTTACGCTCATAAGTAATGGTTTCACGGACTTCCGGTGCTTCTTCGGCGAACGTTTCTGCCTCATTAAAGAAGTCGGGGTGGGCTTCTTTTTCACTGGAAGTACCAAACCGTTTGTGTTGCAACAGACGAAATTGTTCCTCATACCAGTCCACTTTTGACTGGAGTTCAAGCACCCTGTTTTTGAGCGTTGGTATCTCTTCTGGTAGTATTTTGTCTGTTGAACTCATGCGTTATATTATACTAAAAATGAGCGTTAAATGCTTGTATTTATTCTGTTTAATGCGCATCTAAAGGGACTTTTTTAGTTGTTTTCCAGACCATGAATTTCAGGGTGAGCATGGTGTTGTGTGCAAGATAAACCATCCAGTAACCACTGTAATTCTCTCAGTGTTAACGAAAGAGTGGGTTGTTCTTTTTCCATCGGCCACTGGAATTTCCCTTTTCAAGTGTACGATAGTAAAGCCAGAAACCATTACGCTCCCAGTACAGTATTTTAAGTTTATCTCGCTGACGATTACAAAAAACAAAGACACTGCCATCAAAGGGATTGTGTTCCAATTGCTCTGAGACAATCAGTGATAGCCCATTGGTTGCTTTTCTCATATCGGTAACACCAGAAACCAGATAAACCTGATTGACTGTGATGCCCGTTATCATGAAACAGTCCTGAGCAAATCCAGAATGGACTTGAGCTGATTCAGGTTCGTATCAGAATTGATTTCCAAACTGAAACCATTGGTATGGCTTACTTTAATTGCATTGCTTGTGGGGGAATTGGCCAGTAAATTAATGGGAATGAGTTGATTGTTGGTGTTGACCTGTTTTGATGAGCTAACATAACCCAACTTCTTTCGATAATAGCTAAAAATATGAGAGGGTATCTTATGTTGTTGACAATAAACTGCCTGGCTTAAGTTACTGGCTTGGCAGGCCTCTATGTGTTGCTTCATCGAAGCATCTTTTGAATGGTTGCTCATTTGTATCTCCAAATTACGAATTGAAGATCATAGTTTGAGCTAACTGAAGCTTATTGTGAACGTGGGTTTTAATTGACGTTTACATTTAAAATAAGACGCCAACATTCATTAAAAGTTAACTGCGGAGCAATTGCTTTAAGTTGTTTAAAAAAGTGATTTAATCGCTTATAAATTCCCTGTAGTTTTTTCTCATCACCATGATTTTATCCTATTATTTCAATAGCTTGTGATTATAATCCATTTTCAACTGATTTTTCTAGGATAATGGGTATAGAATACATTGACGGTACCCCTTAAACCAAATCCTGGAAAAAGACTCCCGTTTAAGCCCCTCAGGTTGTTTTGATACACCATTAGTGGATGCGCCATTATTCTCCAAATTTATTTGTAATTAGGTTAGCGGTATATGTAATTACATATTTACAATATTTTATATATGTAATAGTATATATTTATGGATGAGATACTTAAATCACTAAAGAAACGTCGTCTTGAGCTAAAACTCAAGCAATCGGAATTTGGAAGCAAACTTGGACTGCCCCAAAGCCACATCTCGAAAATTGAGCAAGGCGCGACTGACCCAAGGTTATCTACTGTAACAGATATGGCGCGCTTGTTGGATCAGGAATTATTGCTGGTGCCAAGGGAGTTGTTGCCAGTCATTAAGTCCCTTATAAGCGGTGAAGATAGCCAGAAGCCTATGTGGTCACTTGATGAGGAAAACGAGCTATGACAGAACGTCTTGAAGTACGTCTTGGCGATATGCTGGTTGGGACACTCACTCTTGTTACGGGCGATCGTAGTTTTTTTGCTTTTGAAGAAGCATATTTAAACGAAGCAAATAGGCCAATTCTCAGTCAGTCATTTTTTACACGTTCCGGGGATTTAATTCCTGAAAGCAAAATAGTACAAACAAAGTTACCTCCTTTCTTCTCGAATTTACTTCCCGAAGGCCATTTACGCGATTATCTCGCCACACGTGGTGGAATAAAGCCCGCTAGAGAATTTAAGCTCATAGAGTTATTGGGAGAAGATTTATCTGGCGCTGTTATTGTCAGACCTATTGATGCTTTGACTAATCTGAAGGAGAGTGAGAAAGGTGGAATGATACAGGAAAATGCCCCGTATCGCTTCTCTTTGGCTGGTGTACAGTTAAAATTCTCAGCAATGGCTGAAAGTACAGGCGGTTTAACCATTCCTGCCGGTGGCGTTGGTGGTGGTTGGATTATTAAGTTACCTGCACAAAACTTTGGTTCTGTTCCAGAGAATGAATGGTCAATGCTGCAATTAGCACGCGAAATCGGCATAAACGTGCCAGAGACACGTTTAATTGATTTGAGCGATGTGGCTGGCTTACCTGATCTTGGTGTACTCAGTGGCAATCAGGCGCTGGCAATAAAGCGGTTTGATCGTGGTGCAAAGGGTATGCGCATTCATATTGAAGATTTTGCACAAGTATATGGCCTGTTCCCTAATGCTAAATATAGCAAAGTCAGTTATGCCAATATTGCAAATATGGTCTGGACGTTGACGGGAGAAGCTGGGTTGGTTGATTTTATACGGCGGCTTGTTTTCAATATCATCATTGGTAATGGTGATATGCATCTTAAAAACTGGTCATTTATTTACCCTGACGGCAAAACACCGCAATTAGCACCAGCCTACGATTATGTATCAACCGTACCGTATATTCCAAATGACAGCTTGGCTTTGAATTTATCTGGAACGAAAGACATGGGCAGTATATCCTTGGCTCATTTTGAAAAGCTGGTAAAAAAAGCGCAGGTACCGAAATATCTGGTTTTGAGTGCAGTAAAGGAAACCGTTGAGGCTGTTCATGATATTTGGAACAAAAACCAGTTACACTATCCTTTGCCCAGTGAAATTTTAACTCGGATTAAAAAACATATGGCGGTGTGTAAACTTGTTGTTTGAATGTCAAATTATAGAGGGCTATAACTTTGATTGGGTAAGTAAAAAAAGTGCGAGTTCAAAGTTTGGGTGTTTGTTATTAATTCATGTGATTTAAGGCTTATAAATAAGAGATGACAGTTAATACAGAATTAAAAATGAGCAAACAACTTATTTCATTGATTTTTTTTGATTCAGAAAAATCCAGAGAAATTCTTAATCCAGAAATTACGACTATTATGGTATTTCTCAGTATTGCAGATGAGTTGATCAAAAATACACAATCTCTTGAAAAAATAACAGCAGAAATAGAGGAGGTCGTTGGTCATTTAAGTAATAAAATAAGCCGATTATCTGTTGAACAGTGTTGGAATGTCATTCAAGGTATTAATTATACAGATGTTCTGAGTTCGTATCATGGCTTAGAAAGGTTGGGGTTCATATTTTTGCAGCCCACTGAAATGAGATACATAAAAAAAGACCCTGAACTCTTTACCATCAAAGGTGATAATCTAAGAGAGAATCTTGAACAAAAAAGGATGCTTTCAAAAATACAAGACATTGAAAATATTCATAAGATGAATATTAATGGGGTTGCAGGCTCAGGAAAAACAACGCTACTTTATAATGCAGCAAAATTGCTCTGTCAATTAATGCCTTCGGCTAAAATTATCTGGTTATCCGGGTCTATAGAATTGACGAAAAATGTTAATGCTAAGTTTTATGATTACACCAATTTAACGGGATTAACCTATTTTGATTTTTGTGAACAACTGATTATACCCCGTGTGAAGTGGGGTAAGAAGTTTTTAATGTCGATGAATGAAGAGCTTATTATTAATAAACTTGAATTGGTCGGTAATCTTGCAACAAAGCGATTTGATTTTAAATTAATTTCAGAAACGCTTAACAATTATTGTTATTCATCTGAACTTTCTTTCAAAAAAAATTTAGTGCCAAACTATTGTCAAGAGACAAAAAAATCAATTATTCTTGAATATGCCAAACAGTACTGGGGGTTAATTAAAAACGTCAAGCAACATATTTCTGTGCATCGAAATCATCATCTTAAATATGTACAAAATCGTATTAAGAATTTGAATGGCTTTGATTATGACTTGATCTTGGTGGATGAATCTCAGGATATTCCACCCTCAATGCTCTATATTATAAAATGTCTCACTGGACAATATAAATCCTGTCGTCATAACAACACTCAATCAATCCTCTTTGGTGATCGATTTCAATCAACGAAATACTTCAATGAGTGGAGTTTTGACTATGACACAAAGAAAAAAATTTATAGTCCTAAACATACAATACATATGGATAAACTCAGTGATTCTGAGCGTTTAAGTGAATCGGTCAATGGATTAATAAACAAGGTGCTGGTTTCAGGCGGATATGACCAAAACGAAGCGGAATTTTGCGGGATTATAAGAAACAGAGATACACAATTGTTCATGGGCTGATCTGGAGTACACAATTGTTCATGGGCTGATCTGGAGTCGGGAATCGGGATCAGAGAAAAGAAAACATTATTTTTAGTAGAAGATGTCTGGTCTGCTTTGTTTGCTGCTCAAGTGCTCTCTCAAAAGGTGTGCCGATTTATATTTTGGATGACAGCATTAACGAAATTAGAAGTGTCGTGTTAAGTGCTTTTGAATTTATTGATGTGTCAACACTTTTCCGGACAGTTTTCTAAATATTTTTTGGCTGTTTCAAGTGATTTTTGTCATTTTGTATTTCCTATCATTTTAGTTTCTCATGTTAACTTTAAACAGATGAAGAGAAAGGGCTTTGCCCTCTGGAACGATAGAGCCGTTCCATTCACCCAAGGTATTTTCACAACGGTAATGATCCTGTTACAATATCTTCACGGCACAGGCTGAGGAGCCGATGGCCGTCAACGGTAATGGGCGGCATTTATGTCGCCTTTTACCCCTCTTCAATCAATCGATTTAAGCTATTTCCTGCTGTATTTCATAATCGACTGGTGACAAATAATCATTAGCCGAATGAAGTCGCTCCCGATTATAAAATACCTCAATATATTCAAATATTGCCTGCTTTGCTTCTACTCTGGTTTTGAATCGACAATGGTGCGTCAATTCAGTTTTCAAACTATGAAAGAAGCTCTCTGATACAGCATTGTCCCAGCAATTTCCTTTGCGGCTCATAGACTGAATTATGTTATGATCCGACAATATTTTTCTATGACTATCAGAGGCATATTGGCTACCTCGGTCAGTATGCCAAAGCAATCCATCCATTGGTTTACGCTTCCATATGGCCATCAGTAAAGCATCATTGACTAGCTTGGCTTTCATTCGCTCATCCATCGACCAGCCAACAATTTGCCTAGAGAATAAGTCAATGACAACCGCTAAATATAACCAGCCTTCCTTGGTGGCAATATAGGTAATATCACCCACATAGTAGCGATCAGGTTGAGAGACAGTAAACTCTCTTTCCAGTAAATTTGGAGATATACGCTTATTATGCTTGGAATTAGTCGTCGCTTTAAAGCGTCTCTTCGTTTTACAAAACAAACCGGCTTTTTTCATTAATCGACCAATTCTCCGGCGGCTTATATGAACGCCTTTTTCAGCCAGTTTTCTTTTAAGACGACGGGTTCCATAAGTCTTGCGACTGTCTTCAAACAGTTTTTTAGCTGCTCAGTAAGCGCTTCATTTTCTTTCTCTCTATCCGTTTTAGGAGAGCTAACCCAATCATAATAGCAACTACGGAAACATCCATAAAACGGCACAGAATCGTTACCGGGTAATCTTTAGCCTGATCAGTTATCCATGCGTACTTCACAAAGTTTCCCTTGCAAAGTACGCTGTGGCCTTTTTAATAAATCACGCTCCTGAATCACTTTTGCCAATTCTTTTTTCAGACGTTTTACTTCATCATAAATGTGTTCATCACTTCTATTGGCTACCGTCTTCACCGGTTTGGAATATTTACTGATCCAGGTATGTAGAGTATTTACATTAACACCTAAGCCACATTATATTGATAATGGAAAAATTACCCACTCGGAGTTTTTAGGCTATAAAAATTGGCAAACCTATGTAGATGTAAAATCAAAAGAAAATTTTTTAATGGAACGTATTAATGACATGTTAATAAAAGGCTACAGACAAGAACATCTTAATATAACCTTAGAAAAAGCAAAACCTGCTAATAAAAAGCATATTATTTCTATAATGAAACACTCCAAAGGTATGGAATGTGAACAAATATATGTGCTGCCTAATAATAGAAAACAACAAATGCTCAATGGTGGAACAGGCTTTAGTATTCAGGAATCAAATGAACTTTATATTGCTTTAACGCGTTCAAGCCATAAAATATTCATGCCGAATCTTTAATGATGGTATTTTTTGCCCGCATTTAATGCTACTGGATAAATAGGTTCTAGACCTAATTTTTCATGGCTCATTAATTTTATTTTCATTAATTATCGTTTAAGCCTGATGTGTCAACACTTTTCCGGACAGTTTTCTAAATATTTTTTTGGCTGTTTCAAGTGATTTTTGTCATTTTGTATTTCCTATCATTTTAGTTTCTCATGTTAACTTTAAACAGATGAAGAGAAAGGGCTTTGCCCTCTGGAACGATAGAGCCGTTCCATTCACCCAAGGTATTTTCACAACGGTAATGATCCTGTTACAATATCTTCACGGCACAGGCTGAGGAGCCGATGGCCGTCAACGGTAATGGGCGGCATTTATGTCGCCTTTTACCCTCTTCAACTCAATCAATATATTCAAATATTGCCTGCTTTGCTTCTACTCTGGTTTTGAATCGACAATGGTGCGTCAATTCAGTTTTCAAACTATGAAAGAAGCTCTCTGATACAGCATTGTCCCAGCAATTTCCTTTGCGGCTCATAGACTGAATTATGTTATGATCCGACAATATTTTTCTATGACTATCAGAGGCATATTGGCTACCTCGGTCAGTATGCCAAAGCAATCCATCCATTGGTTTACGCTTCCATATGGCCATCAGTAAAGCATCATTGACTAGCTTGGCTTTCATTCGCTCATCCATCGACCAGCCAACAATTTGCCTAGAGAATAAGTCAATGACAACCGCTAAATATAACCAGCCTTCCTTGGTGGCAATATAGGTAATATCACCCACATAGTAGCGATCAGGTTGAGAGACAGTAAACTCTCTTTCCAGTAAATTTGGAGATATACGCTTATTATGCTTGGAATTAGTCGTCGCTTTAAAGCGTCTCTTCGTTTTACAAAAAACAAACCGGCTTTTTTCATTAATCGACCAATTCTCCGGCGGCTTATATGAACGCCTTTTTCAGCCAGTTTTCTTTTAAGACGACGGGTTCCATAAGTCTTGCGACTGTCTTCAAACAGTTTTTTAGCTGCTCAGTAAGCGCTTCATTTTCTTTCTCTCTATCCGTTTTAGGAGAGCTAACCCAATCATAATAGCAACTACGGGAAACATCCATAAAACGGCACAGAATCGTTACCGGGTAATCTTTAGCCTGATCAGTTATCCATGCGTACTTCACAAAGTTTCCCTTGCAAAGTACGCTGTGGCCTTTTTAATAAATCACGCTCCTGAATCACTTTTGCCAATTCTTTTTTCAGACGTTTTACTTCATCATAAATGTGTTCATCACTTCTATTGGCTACCGTCTTCACCGGTTTGGAATATTTACTGATCCAGGTATGTAGAGTATTTACATTAACACCTAGCTCCCTGGCAGTCTGAGAAACGGGTTGATCCGTCTCATCCACATTAATCAACACAACCACAACAAGAAGAATAGAGGCAATAATAACTATAATGATCGTTAAGCTGATTATTTTAGTCCGTGCTTTTCTCATTGCTTCTGCTGAGTCGGAGACTGCAGTTTCGGCAATGGACTGCTGTACATCTTTCATTCTTTGTAGATCGTCAATGACGTACTTATTTAAAGCCTGAGCCTTGAGAATATTTGCTCTGGCAGTTTTTTTTGTCACCCTCTCGAATAGCATTAATAACATTATCCAAAAAATTCTGAGATTCTTTTAATTGGATACGTTGTTTGGCCAGGTGTTCTTTCTGACTTTCTCTTAAGGACATTTCAGTGAGTTTTTCTCGGGCAACAAGAAATTGGCTCGCTTGTAAGCTATAGTTTTTAATGTGGCTATACTTAACCGGACACACAACTTAAAACAACTAAAAGATAAAAAGTGTGACCTAAAATGAATGATCAAACAAAAAAACCGAATAAAAGCTATACATCAGAATTTAAAGAATCAGCTGTCAAATTAGCTAATGAGACGGATCAACCTGTTTCTCAGACTGCCAGGGAGCTAGGTGTTAATGTAAATACTCTACATACCTGGATCAGTAAATATTCCAAACCGGTGAAGACGGTAGCCAATAGAAGTGATGAACACATTTATGATGAAGTAAAACGTCTGAAAAAAGAATTGGCAAAAGTGATTCAGGAGCGTGATTTATTAAAAAGGCCACAGCGTACTTTGCAAGGGAAACTTTGTGAAGTACGCATGGATAACTGATCAGGCTAAAGATTACCCGGTAACGATTCTGTGCCGTTTTATGGATGTTTCCCGTAGTTGCTATTATGATTGGGTTAGCTCTCCTAAAACGGTATAGAGAGAAAGAAAATGAAGCGCTTACTGAGCAGCTAAAAAACTGTTTGAAGACAGTCGCAAGACTTATGGAACCCGTCGTCTTAAAAGAAAACTGGCTGAAAAAGGCGTTCATATAAGCCGCCGGAGAATTGGTCGATTAATGAAAAAGCCGGTTTGTTTTGTAAAACGAAGAGACGCTTTAAAGCGACGACTAATTCCAAGCATAATAAGCGTATATCTCCAAATTTACTGGAAAGAGAGTTTACTGTCTCTCAACCTGATCGCTACTATGTGGGTGATATTACCTATATTGCCACCAAGGAAGGCTGGTTATATTTAGCGGTTGTCATTGACTTATTCTCTAGGCAAATTGTTGGCTGGTCGATGGATGAGCGAATGAAAGCCAAGCTAGTCAATGATGCTTTACTGATGGCCATATGGAAGCGTAAACCAATGGATGGATTGCTTTGGCATACTGACCGAGGTAGCCAATATGCCTCTGATAGTCATAGAAAAATATTGTCGGATCATAACATAATTCAGTCTATGAGCCGCAAAGGAAATTGCTGGGACAATGCTGTATCAGAGAGCTTCTTTCATAGTTTGAAAACTGAATTGACGCACCATTGTCGATTCAAAACCAGAGTAGAAGCAAAGCAGGCAACATTTGAATATATTGAGGTATTTTATAATCGGGAGCGACTTCATTCGGCTAATGATTATTTGTCACCAGTCGATTATGAAATACAGCAGGAAATAGCTTAAATCGATTGATTGAAGAGGGGTAAAAGGCGACATAAATGCCGCCCATTACCGTTGACGGCCATCGGCTCCTCAGCCTGTGCCGTGAAGATATTGTAACAGGATCATTACCGTTGTGAAAATACCTTGGGTGAATGGAACGGCTCTATCGTTCCAGAGGGCAAAGCCCTTTCTCTTCATCTGTTTAAAGTTAACATGAGAAACTAAAATGATAGGAAATACAAAATGACAAAAATCACTTGAAACAGCCAAAAATAGAAAACTGTCCGGAAAAGTGTTGACACATCACAAGCTATTACTATCAACCTAAAAAGCCTCTGCAAAATAAAGATTTAACATTAATGAATTTGATTGATGAGTTGTACATAAAACATCCATTCTATGGCAGTCGTCAAATTCGTAATGCATTAAGATTGAAATGTTATAAAATTAATCGTAAAAAGTTCAACGGCTTATGCGGATCATGGGATTGGTTTCAGTGGCACCAAAACCCAATACCAGCAAGCCTTGCAAAGTAAATAACCTCTATCCATATTTGCTCAAAGGAATTGATATTAATAGGAATAACCAGGTTTGGTGCACAGATATCACGTATTTACGGATGCCACATGGATTTGTCTACCTAAGTGCTGTTATGGACTGGAGTAGCCGTTTTGTGCTGTCCTGGGAAGTGTCAACCAGCATGGAAGAAAGCTTTTGTATCAGTAGTCTGGAAACAGCACTGCGACGATATGGAAAGCCAGAAATCTTCAATACGGATCAAGGTGCTCAATATACTAGCAGAGCATTTACAGGTGTTCTAAAGGCCAATGATATAAAAATCAGCATGGACGGCAAAGGCAGAGCAATGGATAACATTATGATTGAACGACTCTGGCGAAGTGTAAAATATGAGGAAATTTACCTCAAGGATTACCAAAGTATTGATGAGCTAAAGAGCTCATTAAAGGAATATTTTGAGTTTTACAACCATGAACGACCACACAGTACACACGGTGGAAAAACGCCTGCAGAGATCTATGGCGTGATGAAAGAAGTTGTTCCAGACTTAAAACGGGCAGCATGATGAGAGGATAATCAACTTTACTGGCAACCGCCTTATCCACATATCCACAGGCCAAGCCAGTAGCCCTGAGATATATCGCAAGCGTCTCTGGACTACTGGCAGACCTGTGGATATGTGGATAAGACTAATACTATAAATAACCAACAGAATTATATCTTAATATTTGAGAAAGCTGTCTTGACAATGGGGTCCACTGTACTACATCCTAATGTTTAAATCTATTTTTGGAAATTTTAAGTTGTGTGAGTCTAGACTAAATGGGTAAACGAACTTCAGTGGTTACAGAAATGACATCTTGTGTTTTGGATGATTTAAATTGCCAAGCCAGTTCTGCACTATAATCATTAATCATACTGAGGAAGCCAAGCCCTGAAGTCATATTATCATCTAATGCCTTTGCTTCTAATTGCTCAAGATACATTTCCATGGGATCACTTTGACTTAATTTATGAACAAAACTTTTGTAGTTCTGTACGGATGAAATAGCCACTGAATTCGATTCGGTCAAAATAATTTGATTGTCTTCAAAAATTAAGCTGATACTTATTAAACAATTATCACCCTTATCACTGTATTTCATGGCATTTTCTAATAATTCATTTGCCACATAAGACACTGCGGACTTTATTTCAGCCTGACGTGCAATTGTTTCGGGATTATTCTCATTCTTTGGGAAGAAGGTGGTGGCATAATCACCCATAAAATCAGCAGACAAGCCATTATTTCTCCACCTTTCTTTCAAGGGGATGGAGTTGGCCAGAAATCCAAGCTGTAAATTCTCTCCTGTTGATAATTTGTTTTCAATATCTGAAAAACAACCAATTGTTTCATCTATTTCTATCATTTATGGGGGTCCTAGTTTTTATCTGTTCCAATTTGATTTCTACCCATTGCTTTGGCCATGTAAAGATTTTTATCGGCCTTGTCAAATAAGGTCTGTGCTTTGTCATGTGGTTTGGGAATGGTTGAAGCGACCCCAATACTGACAGTGACATAACCACAATCTGTTTTGGGGTGTACAATGGCCAAATCTTCGATTGTTTGTCGAATGTGTTCTGCCATTATAAATGCATTGGTTAAATCAATAAGAGGTAAAACAATGACGAATTCTTCACCACCATAGCGGGCTACAAATTCACCTGTTCTTCTGGGGATATTGGATAGCGCTGCTGATATATCTTTTAAACATTTGTCGCCGGATGCATGGCCAAAAGCATCATTAAAATGTTTAAAGTGATCAATGTCTAAAACCAGTAAAGAAAGTGGTGTTTTAGAGCGGGTATTACGTTTCCACTCAGTTTCGAATGTTTCATCAAAATAACGCCGATTCCATATCTCGGTCAGCCCATCCGTATAGGCCATTGTCTCTGCAGATGAGAGCTGCTCTTCCATCTGAGAATTTATTTCATCGCCATGACTTGCAATGGTCTCAACTAAAAGCTCTAAATCACTTTTTTGAGAATTTAAATTTAAAACCATTGATTGTAATTTTACTTCTATTTCCTGTCGCTCACATATCTCACTATTGAGTTGCTTGTTGATGTCATAAAACTGTTCTTCAATTGCATCACCATGCTCAATAGCGGTTTTTAATGCTATTTCAAGGTCATTATTTTGTTGATTAATCGTTATAAGCAGTTGACGTAAGGCTTCTTCTGCCTGACGGCGGTCTTCTACCTCTGATTTTAGTTGATCGTTGACGAGAAAAAGCTGTTCTTCGACAATATCACCGTGCTCAATGGCTGTGCTCAGTGCTATTTCCAGATCCAGTTTTTGTCTATCCAGTAAATCAACGGCTTTTTTCATGGGTTTAACTTCAATTAAATCATTTTTTTTAGTCGTAGCTGGAGTATTTATTTCACTTTTTGTCATTATTGTTTTAATAAAAAAAGGTATCCATTTTAAATAAGCTTTTTATCGTATCCATAATCATGCTCAAAATATCATCCTGTTATGTGATAACTATAGTAAATGAATGAAATATTTCAATCATTTAATTGAAAATATGAAGCTTGATCTTTTTAATGGGCGATGTTATTAGCTGAATAATCTCTATTAGAAGTGAGAAAAAGTAATTTTTTTATGGTATGTCTCTAACTATCAATTGCTTATAACTTAAAGCTGTAATAGTTCTGTAATCATGTGATTTTTTGTTAGTTATAAACGGCTTTTAGGGTGCTTTTTTCCACAGAAATAATATTTTTATTCAACTTTATTCATTTTTTGTGCTTCAGAAGCTAAAATCCAATGAATTAGCGGTTTTACATAAAGTTGTTTCTTTAAATGAAAGATAAGTTGTTGTAAATAAGGCTTTATTTCTATTGGTTAAAAAGTGAGCAGTTTATGCTATTTGTAATGACAGTAATGTTTCAAGAAAGATATTAACGCTTTATGCACAGACTTATCCACAGATTTTGTGGATAAATATTAGAGTGGTTTTTTAATCTTGAAATTAGCTGTAGTTAGATTAAAAAACTCATGAAACTCGCTGTTTTCTAAAGATTAAAGGAATTTTACATTTTTATGACCATTGCTATTGATTCAAGTGGTGGAAAAAATAAGGAAATCATTATTTTTATTTTGTAATTGATGATTTTTTTTTAATTTCGTTCTATAGTAGGCTTATCTACAGCCAAAATGATTGGCATTTTATTTTAAAATTTTTAGCCTTATCGGAGAGCCTATACTGATGTCAATTCTTACCAATCTATCAGATAGTGGAAATGCATTGACCATTAAAATTATGGGAAAATTTCAATTTCCCTTGGCATCTGAATTTCGTCGTGCCTATACCGATATTGATCCGGTACAAGAATATGTACTTGATCTTAAAGACTCAGATTATCTTGACTCTTCTGCTTTAGGAATGATTATAGCCTTATGGGAATTTGTTGAACGCAATAAAGAGCGCATTAAAATTGTCAATGCGAATGAAGAAGTGATTCAAATCCTTGAAAGTGCAAATTTTGATCAGCTTGTCACCCTGCCATAGCTCCATTTCCAAGTAGCACGGGTATAAGAGTTAGAACTGTTATCATCCTGTCATTTTTATGTCATAAATAAGCATATCTGCTATGCTGTTTATGATTTGTTACTCGTCAATATAAGTTGTTCAAAACATGCTTGAAACCCTTTCTCTTCTTAATAAAATTTCTTTTCCTGCCATTAAGCGAAAAAGCATTGATATCCTGCAAATTAACTTAGGTTATCGTTGTAATCAGCAATGCCTGCATTGTCATGTCAATGCAGGCCCTAAGCGCAAAGAAGAAATGTCTCATGAAGTACTGATGCAGATTTTAGATTTTGTTGAAAACAACCAAATCAAGACGGTTGATTTAACCGGTGGGGCACCAGAAATGCACCCGGAATATTCCTTTATTATTGCCAGTCTGCACGCATTGGGTGTGAAGATAATTGATCGTTGCAACCTCACGATCTTGACTGAACCAGGCTATGAACACCTGATGCAGGAACTAGCGGACAAGCAAGTGGAAATTGTTGCCTCTTTACCTTGTTATTTAGAAGAAAATGTTAATAAACAACGTGGTAATGGTGTTTTTGAAAGTAGTATCGAGGCTTTAAAAGGTCTAAATCAACTGGGTTATGGACAGCCGGATAGCGCCTTGATATTGAATCTTGTCTACAACCCTCAGGGGGCATCACTTGCACCTGATCAGGCGCAATTGGAACAAGACTATAAATTATTTTTAGCCAATGAGTTTGACATACAATTCAATCAATTGTTTACCATTACCAATGTGCCCGTGAAACGCTTTGGTAGTATGCTTTTATCCAAACAAGCGTTTCATCCCTATATGGAACTCTTACAAAGTGCTTATCAACCCGCTAATCTTGATGGGCTGATGTGTCGTTATCATCTCAGTATTGATTGGCAGGGCTTTATTTATGACTGTGATTTTAATCAGATGCTGGATTTACCCTTAATAAATGACGACAGTAAACTACACATTAGCTCGGTGTCTCTCGATGATGTGAAGCAGCGTGACATTATTGTAGCTGGGCATTGTTATGCCTGCACTGCGGGTCAGGGTAGTAGTTGTGGTGGCGCTTTAAGCTAGCTTTTTGTTTAAACTAGGGCTTTGTATCAGCAGACACGCAGGCATTCTATGTGGCAAAAAATTTCCTTTATCATCCCTGTTTTGAATGAAGCGCATGCTATTGTTGCCTTTTTGCAGCCTTTGCAAGTGTTGCGTGAGCAGGGTCATGAGGTAGTTTTAGTGGATGGTCAGAGTGAGGATAACACCCGTGAACTGGCGCGTCCCTATGTGGATCGCATGATGAGCACAGAGAAAGGCAGGGCAAGGCAGCAGATTTTGGGGGCAAAAATGGCCGCCGGTCAGATATTTTGCTTTCTTCATGCTGATACGCTATTACCCGCCAATGCCGTTCAAATTGTTTTGCAGACTCTGAGCCAGGTTCTACAGCCCACTCAAATTGATTTCTGGGGACGTTTTAACGTCCACCTCTCTGGTAGCCATTGGTTTTTCCGTATTATTGAAGCTATGATGAACTGGCGCTCCTGTCTGACGGGAATAGCGACCGGTGATCAGGCAATTTTTGTGTCAAAATCACTGTACCGCAAAGTAGATGGTATCCCTCTCATTGATATCATGGAAGACATTGAGTTCAGTCAACGCTTGCGTAAACAACAGGCCATTATTTGCATTAAAGCCCCGGTTATTACCTCATCACGACGATGGGAAGAAAAGGGCATCATGAAAACAGTTTTATTGATGTGGCAAATGAGGCTACAGTATTTTTTCGGCGTAAAACCGGAGCAATTACTAAAAAAATATTATCCGGGGCGTTCCTAATGTTGACTCAGCCTGATGCGCTTATCATTATTTTTGCTCGTGAACCGGTGCTTGGGCAGGTTAAGACGCGTCTGATACCCGCCCTAGGCGCAGATCGCGCCACCGAACTCTATAAGCGTCTTTTAGACTATACAATAAACAATGTTATTTCAGCTTCATTGTCACCTATGCGCCTGTGCATCACTCCTGAGAGTGAGCAACAATATTTTATGCAGATGAAGCATGCTCAACACTTTGAATTGACGGTGCAGGAGGGGACTGATTTAGGGTTAAGAATGTTTAATGCGCTGGCTACTGCGTTGGCGCAATATTCTAAGGTTATTCTCATTGGGACAGATTGTCCTTCGATTGAGCAATCTTTATTGCAGCAGGCAATTGATGCTCTTGAGCATAATGACATGGTTTTTTCACCAGCCTCTGATGGTGGGTATGTGTTGATTGGTGCAATACGCGTTGTGAAAGAAGTTTTTATCGACATTGATTGGGGAACCGATAAGGTGATGCAACAGTCGAGACTTGCGCTAGCAGGTAGCGACTTGAGTTGGCAAGAATTATCAGTGCAACATGATGTTGATATTAAAGCTGATTTGAAGTATCTTAGCTTACATGATGAATTTAAAGACTTTATTGCTTAGGTTTTTCGGGGTATTTTTTGATCATGCGGTGCATATCAAACTCTTTTTCCTGATGATCTTTCGCTATGCCCTGAGCTTGGACGATGTATTCAATGCGGGTAAAAAGAGTAATTAACCTCAGATCAATACGCACACTGCCTAACTCAATAGAAAGACTTTCTTTGCCCGGAATAGAAAGTTGCCGCTCTGAAAAAGGGAGCTTTTGGTGCTCAATACTGAGAGCGCGCAAATCAAAAGTAATGGGCTTATCGGTGATGTTTTTCAGATAGAGTTGCGTATGACTATCAGCTAAATAGTCACTGGGCTGTTGTCGGCGGGTGAATTCTTTAATGCTATAACCACCGGGGACAGATTTTTTTAGCAATTGTGTGACCAGAGATAACTCTAATCTTGCGGGTACAATGTCGGTTTTTAATTGATAAAACTGTGAATAACGACGATTTTCAATTTTCCCTGTGTCGGGGTTGTAGGCGACTTCTTCGTGTTGAATGGTGGTGCTACGCAAGGTATTGCTAGCATCGCTGAGAGCATTATTCGCTTTAATACCCATTTCACTGCTACAGGATTGCAATAAATGAGTACTAAAAATTATCAAGAACACGAGTAGAAATTGTCGCATTTTATATTACCAGTCCATTCTTTATTATCTATTTTCTCTATTATAGGTCTTATTCGTTATTTATCCATCATCCTAAAATAATCAGTTGAATCGTAGCGAGAGCGACTTAGGTGCTGAAGATTAAGGGTTTTACAGGTTATTTTGGCTTTATTCGTAGTCACCCTACGGGTGAAGTCAAAATGTTCTGGAAAATCCTTAAGATTCAGTGCATAAGGCGGTCGCAGTAGGTTCAACTGATTTTTTTAGGATCATAGCGCTTATGAACAAACCTTCCATAAAGGGGGTTTTTACTATATTCTAAGCGCAGTTTTTTCCCTGCATTATTAGCTGAAGTGAGTTTTTTATGTCAATTTTTTCAATAGATGGCCTTTGTTTGGCCTTTGGTACCCACGTTTTATTAGACAAAGCCAATTTTTCCCTGGAAATGGGTGAGCGGGTTTGTTTGATCGGTCGGAATGGGACGGGGAAAACCACCCTGATGCGCCTGATTCAGGGAGAAATGCAGGCAGATGAGGGTGATGTACGAAAAAAAGATGGTCTCATCGTCTCCTCCTTGTCTCAGGAAGTACCTCATGAAGCGAGAGGCAGTGTGTTTGATATTATTGCCTCTGGACTGGGCGATGCAGCAAGATTGCTACAGGAATATAATCATGTGCTCCATGATGTGGCCAATGGTGATGAGCAAGCGCTGAACAAAATGGAAAAAATTCAGCATGAGCTGGAATCAGTCAATGGCTGGTCCTTGGTGCAAAAAGTAGAAGAAACGATTTCTCGTTTGCAATTATCAGCTGATAGTCTGATTGAAGATTTATCCGGTGGTCTAAAGCGTCGAGTGATGCTGGCAAAGGCATTGGTCATTGAACCTGATATTTTAATGCTGGATGAACCAACCAACCACCTTGATATTGAATCCATACTCTGGTTGGAAAACTTTTTAAAATCCTATAGTGGCTGTGTGTTGTTTATTACTCACGATAGGATTTTCTTACAAAATGTTGCGACACGTATCCTTGAATTGGATCGTGGTCAACTCGTTTCTTTCCCCGGTGATTACCAAACCTATCTGCGTCGTAAAGAAGAAATGCTTCATGCCGAAGAAAAAGCCAATGATCTATTTGACAAAAAACTTGCCGAAGAAGAAGTCTGGATCCGACAGGGCATTAAGGCCCGTCGTACTCGTAATGAAGGGCGTGTCAGAGCCTTGAAGGCCATGCGTAATGAACGCAGTGAGCGACGCGATTTACAGGGCAAGGCGAAGATGGAATTAGATGATAAGAAAAATTCCGGTAAGTTGGTGGTCGAAGTCGATAATATTAGCTATCAATATGATAAACAAGTAATAGTAAAAGATTTCTCAACAGTGATTATGCGTGGTGATCGCATTGGTATTATCGGTCCAAATGGTGTGGGTAAAACCACTATGCTTAACCTGCTTTTGGGTGAATTGACCCCTCAGAGCGGTCAGGTAAAACTCGGGACTAAATTGGAAATTGCTTATTTTGACCAGTTGCGTAACCAATTGGATGAAGAAAAATCCATTATTGAAAATATCGGGCAGGGTAGGGAATTTGTCAGTATTAATGGCCGTGACCGCCATGTTTTTAGTTATTTAGGTGATTTTTTATTCTCATCAGAACGTGCAAAAGTATCAGTAAAAGCCCTTTCCGGGGGGGGAAGAAATCGTTTGTTATTAGCCAAGCTTTTTACCAAGCCAGCTAATTTACTGATACTTGATGAGCCAACCAATGATTTAGACAGTGAAACGCTGGAATTATTAGAATCACTTCTGATTGAATACAAGGGTACTTTAATTATTGTCAGCCATGACCGTGCTTTTCTGAATAATGTGATCACCAGCTCATTGGTTTTTGAGGCTGATGGCATCAATGAGTATGTCGGAGGCTATGATGATTGGCTTAGACAGAGAAAATCAGTTGTAGCTCCAGTGAGTAAATCGACCAATGCGCCGGTGTCTGCTGTTGTGAATGCTCAAGTTAAGCCTCTAGTTAAGCTGAGCTATAAAGAGCAACGTGAATTGGATAATTTGCCTGCCAAAATAGAGACTTTGGAAAGCCAACAGGCTGAACTTGAAACGCAAATTGCTCAGCCTGAGTTCTATCAACAGGATCAGGGTGATGTGGCAAGAAAACTGTCAGAACTGGAAGCCGTAAATCAGCAATTAGATACGATTTATACTCGTTGGGATGAGCTGGAAGAAAAGAAGTCAGGTAGCTAAGTGAGTTTTTAATATAAACTGCTTAGCTATTTGTTTTTGGGATGAATTTTGCTTGCTTTATTTGCTAAGGTGGTTTATTCTTCCCGACCTTGGAGAGGTGGCCGAGTGGCCGAAGGCGCACGCCTGGAAAGTGTGTAAACCGTAAGGTTTCGGGGGTTCGAATCCCCCCCTCTTCGCCATATTTAGAACCACCTACTGGTTAAACGAGTAGGTGGTTTTTTTATGCCTGAAACACAAGTAGGTAAGCCTGCTATTTATTTATGAGAAAACAAGCAACTGTTTTAGTTTTTCTTTTTTTTGATTTGATTAAACTTTGGTACATTTTGATTAAATGTTTAGGTGTGTTTTGTTGATTGTTGGGTGAAATTAGATTTTGTAGTTCCAAAATCTCCGTTTTGAGTTGTTGTTCCAATTCCATTAGATTCATTCCAATTGTTCAGAAGTAGAACTTCAATGATAACATTAATTAGTTTTTTCTAATGTAGGATAGATGAGTAAAATGTGTAGGATTTTTTTTAAATAAGTGTCAGATTTTGCCGACAAAGGATCAAGTGTTTAGGGTCACTTGATCGCTTATCGAAAAATAAAGTTTTAATGGTTTACATATTGACTGTTTCAGGACCCATGAGTAAGGTGGGTAAGAACAATGACACTTCAGGGACATAAGTAATAATCATCAGGAAGCTTAAAAGTAGTAGTAACCAGGGGTAGGTTGCCTTAATGACTTCAATCATGCTCATGCCGGTAATGCCTGAGGTGACAAATAAATTAAGCCCCACAGGTGGGGTAATCATGCCGATTTCCATATTGACGACCATAATGATCCCCAAGTGGATAGGATCGATACCGAGTTGAATCGCGATAGGAAATAGAATGGGCGCCATAATCAGTAAAATTCCTGATGGCTCCATAAAATTACCGGCGATAAGCAACATGATGTTGACGATTAATAAAAAGCCCCAGGTGGGCAAACCGATAGAAATAATGAGTTCAGCGATTTCATGCGGGATGCGTTCAGAAGTTAATACGAAGGCAAATAACAGTGCATTGGCAATAATAAACATCAGCATGACACTGGTTTTGCCAGCATCAATGATCACTTTGGGTACGTGAGAAAATTTAATATCCCGATAAGCAAAAACGGCAATGATAAAGGCATAGACAGCGGCTACTGCGGCAGCTTCAGTGGGAGTAAAGATACCACCATAGATACCTCCCATAATGATCACAATCAAAAATAATCCACCGGAAGCATTGATTGCAGAATGCAGGAGTTGTTTACCACCCTTAAACGGGACATTGGGAAAGTTCTTTTTGCGGGCAATGAAATAAATAGTAATCATCATCATGATGCCAATCATGAGCCCGGGAATAACCCCGGCAAGAAACATTCGACCTACAGAAACATCAGTGGCCGCGGCATAAACCACCATGACGATAGAAGGGGGAATTAGAATACCCATGGTGCCAGCGGTGCTGATTACTCCAGCGGCAAAAGATTGTGTATAGCCTTCACGTACCATACCGGCAATAACAATGGAACCAATGGCTACGACCGTGGCAGGTGATGAACCGGATACTGCAGCAAACATCATACAGGCTAAGACTGAGGCCATCGCCAAACCACCACGTATCCAACCCACACTGTCTACGGCAAAATCAACCAGACGACGTGCAGCGCCTCCTGTAGTTAAGAAGGCTGAGGCTAAAATAAAAAATGGGATAGCCATAAGAGTATAGTGTTCCATGGCGGTGAAAATTTTTCCAGCCAGAGAAGCCATGGAGTCATCAGAAAATATTAAGATGGTCAGAGTGCTGGCAAGTCCAAGCGAAAAACCGACCGGTACACCAATGAGCATAAAGAAAAAAAGCATGATAAAAAGGGCGGTTGCGGTCATTTTTTGGTTTGCTCTAGTGCTTCAGTTTGATTGATTTCTTCCAGTAATTGGTCTGTCTCATTGACAAAATGCATCGTCTCAACTTCGCCCTTATAGACTTTCCAGGCAACTTCGAGTAAGCGGAAAAAGATCAGTGCAAAACCGACAGGTAAAATGATTTTTATTTTCCATTCTTCAATGGGCAGGTCTTCGGCTTCGATGCCGATGAGTTTTAATTTAGCAATATAATCCCATCCTCCCTTGAAGAGAATGGCACAGTAGAGTAGACAAAATCCAATAGCACTGAGCGTGATATATTTTCGGGTACGCTTTGAAAACAGATCGACAAAAGAGTCTATACTAATGTGTACGCCTTTTTTGACGCAATAGGCGGCTCCAAACATGACCAGCCAGGCAAAAAGGTAGGTGGTTAATTCGAGTGCCCACACTGCGCCGGAGTTGAAGACATAGCGTGCAACAACTTGTGAAAAAGTGACCAGTGTCATGGCTGTGAGTAAGAAGGCAATAAAACCTTCTTCAAGATAATCGATTAGTTTATGCATGATAGCTCAAAAACAACAGAACAGATAAAGAAGTAAGCATTCACCGAATGAAAGGTGAATGCTTCGGGAGAGCAATACTCGTTACATCTTATTGCATTTCAGTACGGCATTAATCTTATCGATGCCGACATTATCTTCAAACTTTTTCCATACTGGCTTCATTGCGGTTGCCCACAGTGCAGCTTGTTCATTGGTTAAAGTGTGAACTTTGGTGCGACCAGAAGCAATAATATACTCTTTATCGGCCTCGGCTGCTTCAAGTGCCCATTGTGTTTCTTTTAAGGTGACTTCTTTAATAATGGCGGCTAGTTCAGTTTGAATATTTTTAGGGAGTGAAGTCCAGAACTCAGTACTGGTCACTAATACATATTCTAAAACGCCATGGTTAGATTCTGTGAAATCACTTTGCACTTCAAAGAATTTTTTGGTGCGGATATTTGACCAGGTATTTTCCTGACCATCAATAACGCCAGTTGACAAGGCATTATACACTTCTGAAAAAGACATTTTTTGTGGGTTGGCATTCACGGCCTTAAACTGCGCTTCTAATACATCCGAGCTCATAATACGAAATTTTTCACCCTTGGCATCATCAGGCACGATGAGAGGTTTGTTAGAAGAAAGTTGCTTCATACCATTAAGCCAATAGCCTAAACCTTGGAAACCTTTGTTATTGGCTGCATTGAGTAATGCCTGACCCGCTGGGCCACCCGTAAAACAGGCAACTGCATTATTGTCTTTAAACAAGAACGGCAGATCAAATAGACCCCATTTTTTGGTGTATTTGCCAAACTTAGATAGAGAAGGGGCAGCAAGCTGTACATCACCTAAAAGTAGCGCTTTTAGTACTTCTTTATCGTTATACAGTTGTGAATTGGGATAAACTTCAATTCTGACTTTTCCCTTGAGTCGTTGTGCAACTAATTCCTGCAAGTATTTGGCAGCTTTGCCTTTGGGGGTTTTCTCAGTGGTGACATGAGAAAATTTAATGACAATTTCTTTTGCCATCAAGGTGTTAGAAAACGCGAGAGAACAAATGATTAATACCGAAAATATTTTAATCAGAGGCATAGTTATTCCTAATTTTGATTGTAATAAAGTGTGTTAACAGTCTTATTTATACTACTAAGAATCTATCTTGTCTATGTCTTGATATAGATTATTTTCACTGTAAGTTCAGTTTGTCATCAATTTCAGCGATTACAGCGGATAGGGCATGGGAAAAAGCCTCGATTAGCTGAGTATTTTGCACTTCGTTCAATTGGACGGTTAATGTATTAAGTGCCGTTGCACCAATATTTGCACTGAGACCTCGTACTGTATGTGTCAGTCTTTTTATTTCATCATTATTCAGCGTTGAGGTGTCAGTATTTCGATAGCCGTGAGCGAACTTAGTTAATATTTTTTTGTAAATGTTTGTATTCCCAGAGAAATAAGAAAGCCCCAAATCAGTATCAAGGGTTTTAAAACCGGCTAAAAAATCGGCCTCTTCAGAATCATGAGGTGATTTTTTAGAGACAGTCTTTTCCGCTGTCGTTTCACCCGAGATATATTTTATCAACACTTCATAGAGCGTATTGACATCAATGGGCTTATTGAGATGTTCATTCATTCCTGCTTGCATGGTTTTTTGCAAATCTTCAAAATGGGCATTGGCTGTTATGGCAATAATAGGAATGTTTTTATCTTGTTTACGAATTATCTGACTTGCTTCATAGCCATCCATGATAGGCATTTGAATGTCCATGATAATTAATTGATAGTGATTATTGCTGAACTTTTCGGTGGCTTCTAGGCCATCGTTGGCAATATCTATACTGAGCTTACTCTCCTCAAGTAAGCTTAAAATAATTTCTTGATTAATCTGATTATCTTCAGCGAGGAGGATTTTTCCGTTAAGTGTATTAATTTGTTGTTTGAGTGTGGCAGTGAGTTCTGCTTCTGATGATTGATTTAAATCGGCACTCATGGCAGGCTTTAAATTTTCTGGAGCATGAGTGTCAGTAGGAATTTCTTCCATTTTAATTTCAAAAATAAAATGACTACCCTTACCGAGTTCACTTTTCAACCAGATTTTACCACCCATCATTTCGACTAGATTTTTTGAAATAAATAATCCCAGGCCAGTACCACCGTGTTTGCGCGTGGTACTGGCATCGGCCTGAGAAAAAGATTGGAAAAGTTTTCTCTGTTGCTCAGTTGAGAGGCCAATACCGGTATCGCTCACTTCAAAGCGAAGGCAATTTTTGCTGACTTTACTGACAGATAGGCTTACCTTACCGGCAGGCGTAAATTTTATGGCGTTATCAATGAGATTCATTAAAACTTGTGACAACCTTAAATCATCCGCATAAAAATGCTTGCCCAATTGTGAATCATAATTGATGCTTAAATGAATGTTTTTCTCAATGCTTTTAAATTTTAGCTTATCGACAACATCGTTAATTAATGCAGGCAAATCGAAATTGATTTTTTCTATGCTGAGCTTTCCTGCTTCCATTTTGGAAAAGTCTAAAATGTTATTGATGATGCCTAGCAATGATTTTGCTGATTTATCAATGATCTGCAAAAACTTCTTTTGCTTGCTACTGGAGTCAGTTTCAAGTGCTAGATGGGTCATGCCGATAATACCGTTCATCGGTGTTCGTATTTCATGACTCATATTGGCTAAAAATTCAGATTTCGCCAAGGTGGCAGCAATGGCATTTTCTTTAGCATCAATCAAGAGTCGTTCAGCTTCTTTCTGCTCGTCAATATTTTTCCAGAGCACATGAATTACGCCACGATTATTGAGCAAGATATGAGTCAGAACTACTTCTACCCAAAATTCATCCCCATTCATGTTCAGATGTTTCCATTCAAAGGTATGGGAGGGCTTATCAATGGCCAGAGAAACCATTTCTCTGGATTTTTCAGCGCTTAAACGCCCATCAGGTTGGGTATGGGGTGATAGCTCTTCAGGTAGCATATTGATAACTTCATTTTTTGAATGAGCCTTGAGCATTTTAACGGCTTGTGAATTGCAATTGAAAAATTGATTGCTACTGGTATCGAATAAAAGCACGGCATGAGAAGAACTTTCAAACACTAAATTATAGAGCTCTTTTTGCTCTTCTAATTGTAGATTGTGTTTTTTTAACTCTCTTTGGCGATAAGATAAAAAGACGACGAGAACAAAGACCACAAAGAGGATTTGCCAAATTAAACTATAATCAACTTCACTTTCATATTTTATGCTGATCCATTTATTAATGATTTTTTGAATCCTATCCTGACCAATATGATTGATGGCTTTTTGTAAAATCTGTAATAACATTTCATCATCATTACGTACTGCCGAGTCCATGTCCCAGGTTTCCATAAAGCGTCCGGTGATTTTTAATTCACCGGTGTATTCGTTTTTAAAAATATGAGCGATACCTGCCAGCGTACCGATATAACCAAATAGTTCACCATCTTTAACTTTTCTTGATTACCCATAAAGCTCCGCCATTTTTAGGAGCTTTCCATTCATAGGTGGCGTTTTCATCGCCACGCATAAAAACCTTGGCATCATGTCTTTTAAGTTAAAGCGTCTATTAAACCGATAACAAAATTCAGCAAGATACCGAGGTAAATGTTTTGAGTTAATGGAATGATAGCTTCCCTTCATAGAGTTTTTAATATTACCTATCATAGTGTTAACCCAGATAAACTCAATTTTATCAACACTTGCCGCACCACCACCCGTGACGATTGGAACATGCTTACAGTCAGCTTCTTTAACCGCAGGAAAACAATTTAACCCATCTGAGTAAACAGTACTTCCAGGTGTTAAATGAGTTTGTGCCCATCGTTTTATTTCACTGGATTTAAACCCTTTAAGCACATTTAAATTCATTGCAATCGGGTGTCCATCTTCATTAGTAGAAACGGCTGCAACGAACGGTGTTTTATTTTCTGAACCACGACCTCTGGAGCCGCCTCTGTGCTCACCACCCCAGTAGGCATCATCAATTTGAATGATGCCTGATAAAGGTTTACTGTCATCACGTTCTTTCATAACCTGCATGATCTTTTGTTTCATACTCCAGGCTGTATTGTAGCTTACCTTAAGCTGTCTCTTTAATTCTAATGCTGAAACCGCTGTCTTCAATTGAGTCATAAGATGAATCGCTAAAAACCACTTAGATAAAGGCAGTTTGGTACTATCAAATATTGTCCCACAGGTTGCTGATGTCTGATGATGACAATGGTGGCACTGATAAAGATGGCGATGTTCTAGAGTGCAATAAGTCTTATTGCCACACTCTGGGCAAACAAATCCATCAGGAAATTTCCATTTAAATAAGGCTTGTCGGCACTGTTTGTCAGTGCCATAATCATTAAAAAGCTCAAATAAACTATAACCTTCTTGAAACTGAATTTTATTTTTTGACATCATTCTACTCACACATAATCTATACTTTAATTATAGTATAATTATAGTATAGTTATCGAAATATGGCGGAGCTTTGTGGGTAATCAAGTAACTTTTGTAAGCCATCTTTTAAACTTTTTACTTCGACAATTTGAATGTTGGGATAGGATTTTTCAGTATGTCAATAAAAGCATAGTTTTCAACAATGCCAATTTTTGTTCTTGCAATGATTTAAAGTTAGCAATAAAAGGGACTTCATGGCGAGTCGCGATGACCAGAGGCACTTTTAGGAAGGGCTCAGTGAAATTAAGATAAACTTCTCTTTCACTAGTTTTAATGGCGAAATCAATGATGTCACATTTTCTGGCCTTGGCAAAAGTAATGGTTTGTGACCAGGATTGAGTCTCAATGACTTTAAGTGGTATCGGTAGCTCTTCTTTGATGAGCTTGTAAATATCTGCGCTGATACCGGTATAGTCACCATTTTTTAAATGAGTGAAGGGTAGCCAGTCTGGATCGACACACATATTGATCACTTTTTTGGCTTGTAAATATTTTAATTCCTGATAGTTAAGGTTCAACTCATTATCGGTTTTTTGATAAATGGCCTTATCAAGGTTGATGTCACCTTTTGCCAGACCAAGAATTTTATAAATTTCATAGGTTTTTTCTAAAGTCTTGCGCTCTATTTTACCTAATTGATCGGTATGATAATAAGCCAGTTTTTTTAGTTCGTTGGCCTCAAAAATATAAGCGGCACGGCTTTTGTTCTGGCTATTGTATTTGTTTAAAATAATGGCAACTGTTTCTTCAATATGATCAAAGGCATATTTCCAGCCTTCTAGGGAGGCGGCTTTAAAATTTCTAACTTGCTCTGGGTCTTTATCAATTGTCTGTTGGCTGGTAAACAATAGGTCATTATAAAAGTCAAAACCATAATTTTTGGGGTGAAAAAGGATACTTTTTATGCCTTTCTCTCTCAGTAAAAAAGGCTCGTTGGAAATGTAGGCGGTCATTAAGTCAGTTTTGTGTTGAATTAAATCGTTAATATTATAAGAATGTGCCTGTAATTGAATATCACTATAATTAATACCCTGAGATAGCATCATCGCAATGAGAACGGCATCAATTTCTTTATCTCCCGTGAGCATGATACGTAGATCTCTAATGTCAGTAATTTTTTTAATGTTGGCACTTTGCAAGGCCATTAATACCAAGGGTGATGATTGGTAAATAGCGGCGAGGTAAACAATTTTTTTACCCTGAGAGATATCAATGAGGGAGTTGGTTCTACCCACTGCATAGGTTGAATGTCCGTTAAGGACTTCATCAACCAGGTTGATTCCTAGTTTTGCTTCTTTGATTTCGACTTCTAGGCCAACTTGCTTATAAAATCCCTTTTCAAGCGCCATATAATAGCCCGCGAATTGAAACTGATGTTTCCATTTGAGTTGTAGCGATACTTTATGCAGATCAGCATGAGAGGACAATGATATTAAAAAAATCATTAATGCTATAAAAAGTGGGTATGTGGTTTTTAGATTTTGCTTAAATGTTGGCATTCAATATCATCGTAATGGGTTTGATAGAAGTTTACTCCTAAGTCTGATGCTAGCTCAAGTTAGTAGAGTACAATTTGTTCCATAAATGTAGGACTTGTCTTATGATTCGGTGTTTTTTTTATTTCATCGGCAATAATTCCAAGTTATTGCCATAATTTTGCCACAATTGAGCAGAATTCATCGCTTTGAGTTCAGTATTAATTCAGATGTTTTTTGTATGATGAGTATAGTCAAGAATGTCACTAAGAAAGTGAAATGAGCGATTTTATGTATTTTTTCTTTTTTATTAAATTTTTCTTTCAAATAAAGCCATTAATTATAAGTTTACAGGTATAGGTATGACAAAAATAACCGCCAGAATTATAAAATTAAACCGCTTTGATGCGCCAAAGTTTCTAGTCTATCAATGTCTAATGCTCTTAATGTTGCTGTTTTTGTTAGGCTGTGAAGAAGATAAGTCCTGGTCAGAAAAAGAAAAATCAGCGGTTTTATCTGAGATTGGTCAAGTATCAAATAATCATACCCCCGTTCAAGATAATTCTCCTGCAAGTTATAAGGATACAAAATTTGAAATTATTGATTTTACAGAACGTGATTATAAAGGGGTGAGTAGTCTGGCTATTGTTCTATCGGTGCCATTGGATAGGCGTGAAGACATTCAATCCTACTTTGTCTTGGAGCGTAGGGATGGTGAGCGGGTTGATGGAGCATGGATATTGGCAGAAAATGGCCGAGAATTATTTTTCAAAAATATTGAACCGGAAACTGATTATTTGTTAACAGTATTCGCCAATCTCAAAGCGCTTAATCAGCAAACCTTAGGTAAACGCTATAAAAAGGAGATAAAGACCAAATCCCGTGTGGCTTCGGTGAGCTTTGCTCATGATGGTGGCATTTTACCCCTAAGTCATGCTAAGGGCTTGCCTGTTTATAGCATTAATATCAAACAAGTTGATATTGAATTTCACCGGGTGAAAAATGACCGTATGGTTGAATTTTTAGAATCATGGCGTGGTGGGCGTAGAGGGGCTTATCAATTACAGCATTATGCAGATAAATCGCAACTGGTTTATTCTGCTCGGTTTGATATGGCGATTGAAAAAAATAAACGTGAGCGGGTAAATTTAGAGATTGATTCAATCGCTGAGTTAAAGCCTGCGGGCATTTATATGGCGGTAATGAAGCCTTCGGGCACTTATGATTATGAACAGGCTGTCACCTATTTTGTGCGCAGTGATATTGGCTTACATGTCAGACGCTATCCCGGAAAATTGGATGTTTATGTGCGCTCAATCGTCACCGGCGCTGCCATGAATGATGTCAGTCTGAGTTTGTTAGACAAGGACAGTAAAATATTAACAGTGATTCAGGCCGATGCTCAGGGTAGCTATTCTTTTAGTGACCACTTAAAAAAGGCTCATAGTATTTTGGCACAAAAAGATCTGCAAATGTCATTGGTACAATTGCATCGCCCAGCATTGGACTTGTCAGAGTTTAATGTGGGCCAACGAATTGCGCAGCAAAATGAAGCTTTTATTTATGCCCCCAGAGATCTCTATCGACCAGGAGAAAAGGTAGAAATCAGTATGCTTTTGCGGGATGCTGATGGCCGTAGTATCCCAGGGATATCTTTACCAGCACTGATCAAACAAGAGGATGGGCAAATTGTTGAACGTTTTATATGGCATGCTGAAAAACTGGGCTATTACCACCATGCATTACAATTAGATAAAAATGCTCGCACTGGCCTCTGGCATATTGAAGTGCAATTGCCCGGCAATAAGAGCACTGAAAAATGGTCGTTTTCGGTGGAAGATTTTCTCCCTGAACGGATGAAATTAAGTCTTTCGTCAGCAGGTGATGTAGAAAAACAGCACTTTGTTGTGCAGGAAAAAAATCTTATTATTGCTGTTGAAGGACAATACTTATACGGTGCGCCAGCAGCGGGCAATCGTCTGGAAAGTCGTGTTAGAACCGTTATCGATCAGCATGCCTTGCAGTCACAGCCTGATTATTTTTTTGGTTTGGCCGAAGAAAAGGGAGCAAATGATAATTATGATCTGGCAGAAGCTCAATTAGATAAGCAGGGCAAGCTCAATTTAAAAATCACTCCAAGCTGGAAAAATGTTCAGTCACCCATTGTTATCAAGGTCTCGGCCAGTTTGTTTGAGACTGGTGGCAGAGCAATTGAACGTCAAACAAAGTTTCGTCTTTGGCCTGCTAAAACGCTGCTGGGAATTCGTCCTCATAGTGATGAGCCACAGGCTGATAGCTTGCTTAAATTTGATGTGATTAATGCCGATAAATCCGGACAATTGTATTCTGCCAGTGATTTACAAGTGACCTTGATAAAAAATAGGCGTGATTATTATTGGACTTATAATGATTCCGGTCATTGGCAAATGGACTATAGTGAAAAACAACATCCGGTTTATAAACAAGTCCTAAGTATTAAATCTGCACAAAAAACCGTACTCGAAGTACCGGTTGAATGGGGTGAGTATCGTTTAGAAATTTTTAATCCAGAAACAAAATTGACCACCAGTCATGTATTTAATGCGGGTGGTTCATGGTATTACGACAATGAACAAGCAAAAATAACCCGGCCTGACAAAATCAACCTCAGTCTGGATAAAGCCAGTTATAAGACTGGAGATAGAGTCCAGCTTTTGATTAAGTCGCCTTTTAGTGGCCGATGCTTGGTGCTCGTTGAAAATAATCAGGGTAAATTATGGCAACAGGAAATTGAGCTAAAGAATGTTAATGAATTGCAGTTGAGTATTCCTATTGCAAAACATTGGCAGCAACATGATATTTATATTTCGACCATACTCTTTAACCAGCCTGGGGAAAACAATGTCATTAAGGTAAAGCGGGCAGTTGGCTTAATCCATTTGCCCTTAGATAGAAGTCAGCGTCAAATTCAATTCAGTATGGTGGTGCCAGAAAAAACAAAACCACTTTCTTCTTTAGAGGTAGAGCTTCAATTAGCTGCAAGCTTTCTAAGAAGAAACAATAAAATCACTAAAGTGACGTTAGCAGCTGTGGATGTTGGGGTATTGAATGTGAGTGGCTTTTCTACTCCCGATGCATTCAAGTGGTTTTTCTCACAGCGTCGTTATAATGTGGATAGCCTAGATCTCTATGGCAATATAATGGATGCGAGCACAGGCATCGTAGGTCAACAGCGTTTTGGTGGTGACATGGATATTGCCAGTGCGGGTAATTTGCAAAAAGCAAAAGTAAAAATCGTGTCATTATTTCAGCAACCAGTTACTTTTAATGAGCAGGGGATTGCTAAAATTACTCTGGATATCCCCGACTTTAATGGCCAGTTACGGCTTATGGCGCTGGCTTTTAATGAAGACTCCTATGGGCAACTTGAACAGGCTGTTACCGTAGCTTCGCCCTTAGTGTCACAATTATCCATGCCACGCTTTTTAGCGGCCAATGATGAATCACAATTGACTTTGGATGTGCATAATCTGAGTGATGAAGAACAAGCTATTCATTTAACACTCAAGGCAGATGCATTGCTGGCAATTAGCGATGATACACGAGACTTGCTTTTAGCTCCGGGCGAAAAGCAGGTGTTAGACTTTCAGATAACAAGCCATGCTGTGTTTGGACTGGCAAATATAACGCTGGCAATTAACTCAAAGCAATCCAATGAAATTGCTATGCAACGACAATGGCAGTTAGCCATTAGACCTGCTTGGCCTGCTATTATTAGAAAACAATACAAAGTTATTGCTCCGGGAAAGTCAGTAAACTTGAAATTAATGACGGAGGATCTGATGTCTGAAACCTTGCTTGCTAAGCTGATTGTGTCAGATCAACCGCCACTGAAACTGGCGACACATTTATCACACTTATTAAAATACCCCTATGGTTGTCTGGAGCAAACCACCAGTAGTACGTTTCCTTGGTTATTTGTGAATGCATCTAATCTGGAAAAATTAGGTCTTAATGAATTAAAAATTAACAATGTCAGGATTGATATAAGTCAAAGTAAGAAATACATCAAGCAAGGTGTACAGCGTCTCAGTGCAAAACAATTAACTAATGGCGGTTTTGGACTTTGGAACAATCACAGCAGTGAAGAACAGTGGTTAACAGCCTATGCCAGTCATTTCTTAATTCAAACTAGAGCGCAGGGACATGAAGTGCCAAAGGCAGTGTTAAAACCGGCGCTGAAACGTTTGCAATTTTATCTGCGCAGTACACGGCCTGCCTATGATTCACGCTTTAGTGATTATCCTGAACATTTAAGCCTGGCATATAAGTCTTATGCGGCCTATGTTCTATCAACATTAAAACAAGCCCCTTTAGGCACGATGAGAACGCTTTATGATTACCATGCCAATGATGCACGCTCAGGCTTGCCCTTAATGCATCTTGGTATTGCTCTAAGTCGTCAGGGGGATCATAAGCGAGGTGATGCTGCGATTAGCAAAGCATTGAGCATTCAGCGTGATAGTCATTGGTATCTGGGGGATTATGGCAGTGTATTGAGAGATGTCAGTTTAATGCTCGAAGCATTAATACGCTTTCAGCCGAACCATGTTGGTATAGAAGGTTTATTGATACAACTTCAGGATGAACTAACAAAACGCCAGTATTTAAGTACTCAAGAACGTAATGCGCTGTTTATGACGGGTATTGCATTAATGGATAATGAGCAGCCATCCTGGCAAGCCATTCTAACACTGGCCATGCAGGATAAAAATATCTCTGCTAGTGGTGACTTTCTCTATACACTGAATTCTGATGAGCGCTCTGAAATAGATCAGGGTATAGCAGTTAAATCCTTAAGTCAGTCACGTTTATATTCTGAACTAGAACTAAGTGCTTATACGCTTGAATCACCTCAGCCTGATTTTAGTCATTTTAATATTAACCGTACATACTACAATACCAAGGGTGAAATGATTCTGCCTGAGCAAGTTGGAGTAGGGGCGTTAATCATTGTAGAGCTATCATTACAGGCTAAAAACCGTATTCAGGATGCTTTAGTCGTTGATTTGATTCCTGCGGGCTTTGAAATTGAAAATCAAAATTTGCTGCACAGTATTAAATTGGATGAATTTCATATTAATGGACAGTCATTACTCGATAGAGTGTCAAGCAATCATATCAAATATCAGACCTGGCGTGATGATCGCTATGTGGCGGCAATTGATTTGCCTGCTCATGGTACGCAACATCTCTATTATTTACTCCGTGCAGTGACACCAGGTGAATATAATGTGCCACCGCCTTATGCAGAAGACATGTATCGTCCTTATATCCGTGCGATTGGTGAAACCCCAGCAGCACAACGGGTAATAAATCAAAATTACAAGATGTGAGGTCGGGCTTGTTGATGAACAGAATAAATATTTTGCTAAAATTTATTTTAATATTAGTTGCCCTCAGCTTTATTGCTTTTATTAGCCTAGATAAAATATCGCCCATTGCCGACAAAATGAATTTTGATGAGCAGTTTGCCAAGGTGATTACGGCTGAAGATGGCACACCATTGCGGGCTTTTTCTGATGCGCAGGGAGTGTGGCGTTATCCGGTCGCATTAGCTGAAGTCTCACCACTATATATTGATACCCTCCTGGCTTATGAAGATCGCTGGTTCTGGTATCATCCCGGTTTCAATCCTCTGTCTATACTGCGTGCCAGCCTGCAAAATTTATATTACGGGCGTATTATTTCCGGTGGTTCAACGTTGACGATGCAAGTCGCTCGACTACTCGATCCGCATTCACGCAGTGTGCATGGCAAGCTAAAGCAGGTGTTTCGAGCTCTGCAACTGGAATGGCATTATAGTAAAGAAGAAATTTTGACTCTATACCTTAATTTAGCGCCCTTTGGTGGGCCGATAGAGGGTGTTCAGGCTGCTAGTTATGCATATCTGGGTAAAAGTGCTAAAGAATTGAGTCTGGCAGAAGCTGCTTTATTGAGTGTGTTACCCCAATCCCCCAGTCGTTTACGGCCTGATAGACATCCACAACGTGCCCAACGGGCAAGAAATAAAGTGCTGACCAGGTTACAGCACTTTGCTTACATTAGTGCTGATGAACTTGCTGAAGCCAAGCTGGAAATAGTATTACCTTATCTCGACTCACACCCTATGCTGGCACCTATACTTGCGCAACGTCTTAAATCACAAGTTGTTTCAGGGCATTCCTTAAGGTCGACCATTGATGCGGATTTACAAGCCAATTTGGAACGGGTGGTTAAAGATTATAGTCGCCAGCTGAGCAAAAAAAGCTCGGCGGCGGTGTTAGTCGTCAATCACCATACAATGGCAGTCAAAGCTTATGTGGCCTCTGCTGATTTTTACGATCAACAACGCTATGGTCAGGTCGATATGATCCGTGCTATACGCTCTCCGGGCTCCACTTTGAAACCCTTTCTCTATGCGATGGCCTTGGATAAGGGCTTAATTAGTTCACATTCTATGCTTAGAGACGAAGCGATTAATGCCGGTGGTTATCGTCCGGAAAATTTCACCCAGACTTTTTCCGGTGTGGTGACCGTCAGCGAAGCATTACAGCGTTCATTGAATGTGCCGGCAGTTCAGGTTTTGCAATTTCTTGGGCCGGGGGTATTTCATTCGCAATTAGAAAATGCCGGTCTTAAATTAAGATTACCCAAAAACAGTCGGCCGAATTTAGCCATTATTCTTGGTGTGCGGGTACACGTTTAGAAGAGTTAGTATCAGCCTATAGTGCCTTTTCTCGCAGCGGTAATGCAGGGCGTTTAAGATTTACTCCTAAGACGCCATTATTTGAAAACCATTTAATGTCAGCCGGTGCGGCATGGATTGTGCGTGACATTCTTGCGCAAATACCGACACGAAATCGACTTTCAAATCTGCTTCAGCGCTCGGGCAAGCAACAGCTCATCGCCTGGAAAACAGGCACAAGTTATGGCTTCCGAGATGCCTGGGCAATTGGTATGACGACAGATTATACCATTGGTATTTGGACAGGGAGACCTGATGGAACACCTGTTCCAGGACATTATGGTTCGCAAAATGCAGTCCCTTTACTGAAATCAGTGAGTCGCAATTTACCGGACACTCATTCTCCAAGCATTGACTTACAAAAAAAGCCTGACTCAGTGACTCAGGCATTGATTTGTTGGCCATCAGGTACACTATTTTCGGATACTCAACACTTTTCAGATACCCAGCACTGCCCAAAAATACAATTATCATGGTTACTTGATAAGACCGTGCCCCCAGTACTGGCAATGAGTCCTGATTTAGGAACAAGTCTGGATGAACTAAAAATCACCTCAATCTCTCAGGGGCAGCGAATAAAAAAACCTGCGGGAAGTGTTTCTGATTTGTCGATTAACCTCAAGGCTCAGGGTGGGACCGGCGCTTTATATTGGTTTGTCAATGGTAAGCCGGTCAATTCTAGTGCGACACGAGCAGTCCTCACATACACCCTTGAAAAAACCGGAAACTATGAGATTTATACCATCGATCAAAGCGGTCAGAGTCATAAAGTCAGTTTATTTGTGCAAATTTAGTGACAGAATATAATTTTGTTATACACTTAAAATCGTAATGCTTGAAAATCAGGTTTTTGTATTTAACGAGTGTCCATCCGTTTATTCTAAAATTATTTGATAATTTTGACCGTAGGGTGGGCACGCTTTTTGTGCCCACGCTGAAAGTATACATAATAAGCGCTTGAGTCAGCGTGGGCAGATAAAGCCATGCCCACCCTACGGTTCTTTATATAAAAAAACCTATTTACGGGTGGGCACTAACTAACAGCCTTAATCCTAAAATAATCAGTAGGTTCAACTGATTTTTTTAGGTTTAAGCATTAAATCAGAATGTTTCATCAAAAAACGAAGGTGTTTTGGACTTTATGGAAAGCACTTTTTTCTGAATCTTTAACGGTTGCTTTTTTAACACTTGTTTTTCAGCCTCTTGTTTACCTACTTCTTGTTTATCTCAAGCCGATAAATAAAGGTGTTGATAGATGCGATAAATTAAGCTATTATTCTTGTAAAATCAACATTTAAGGGGATATCTAAATGGATAAAATATCTTCTGATATAAAACAACCAAGAATTCCAGTTGAAATTAACGATATTCAGGTTAATTTTTGCAAAAATCCATTGTGCCAAAATTATGGTGTTCCTGCCAGCACAGAAAGCCAAGTTAAACTCCATAAATCACAAAAAGACTGCTACAAATTATCAAGTGGTAGTCGAAAGCCAGTTACTAAACTGATTTGCAAGTCTTGTAATGAGTTATTCCCAGTTAAGAGCAATCAAGGAATTTGGGATGAATTACAGCGAATTGAAGAATATTTAAAAGAAACTCCAGAGGTGTCATGCCCTGATAATTCATGTAAAAATAATCTCATTAGTATTAAGTTAGGAAAAGAATTTTACCAGTCTTTTGGGAAAACAAAATCAGGTTCTAGTCGTTATCGATGCAAGTCTTGTAAGAAAACATTTTCAGTTAAACAATCTACAACTGGTCAAAAACAGCCTCATAAAAACAATCTTATTTTCAAACTTCTAATGAATAAATCCCCTTTAAGGCGAATCTGTGAAGTTGCTGATGTTGGTATGGCGACTGTTTATGCAAAAATTGATTTTCTGCATAAACAGTGCATGCACCTTTGTATCAGAAAGAGAACAGAGGTTAATTAAAAGCAATATAAAGCGACTTTATGTTAGCGTGGATAGACTAACCGGACACACCTTAAAATAACTAAAAGATGTGTGACCTAAAATGAATGATCAAACAGCCAAATAAAAGCTATGAATCAGATTTAAAGATCAGCTGTCAAATTAGCTAATGAAAAAGAATTGGCAAAAGTCAGATTCCAGGAGCGTGATTTATTAAAACTCTACATACCTGGATCACAGCGTGAAGACTTTAGCCAATAGAAGTGATGAACACATTTATGATGAAGTAAAACGTCTGAAAAAGAATTGGCAAAAGTGATTCAGGAGCGTGATTTATTAAAAAGGCCACAGCGTACTTTGCAAGGGAAACTTTGTGAAGTACGCATGGATAACTGATCAGGCTAAAGATTACCCGGTAACGATTCTGTGCCGTTTTATGGATGTTTCCCGTAGTTGCTATTATGATTGGGTTAGCTCTCCTAAAACGGATAGAGAGAAAGAAAATGAAGCGCTTACTGAGCAGCTAAAAAACTGTTTGAAGACAGTCGCAAGACTTATGGAACCCGTCGTCTTAAAAGAAAACTGGCTGAAAAAGGCGTTCATATAAGCCGCCGGAGAATTGGTCGATTAATGAAAAAAGCCGGTTTGTTTTGTAAAACGAAGAGACGCTTTAAAGCGACGACTAATTCCAAGCATAATAAGCGTATATCTCCAAATTTACTGGAAAGAGAGTTTACTGTCTCTCAACCTGATCGCTACTATGTGGGTGATATTACCTATATTGCCACCAAGGAAGGCTGGTTATATTTAGCGGTTGTCATTGACTTATTCTCTAGGCAAATTGTTGGCTGGTCGATGGATGAGCGAATGAAAGCCAAGCTAGTCAATGATGCTTTACTGATGGCCATATGGAAGCGTAAACCAATGGATGGATTGCTTTGGCATACTGACCGAGGTAGCCAATATGCCTCTGATAGTCATAGAAAAATATTGTCGGATCATAACATAATTCAGTCTATGAGCCGCAAAGGAAATTGCTGGGACAATGCTGTATCAGAGAGCTTCTTTCATAGTTTGAAAACTGAATTGACGCACCATTGTCGATTCAAAACCAGAGTAGAAGCAAAGCAGGCAATATTTGAATATATTGAGGTATTTTTTATAATCGGGAGCGACTTCATTCGGCTAATGATTATTTGTCACCAGTCGATTATGAAATACAGCAGGAAATAGCTTAAATCGATTGAGAAGAGGGTAAAAGGCGACAAAATGCCGCCCATTACCGTTGACGGCCATCGGCTGAATGTGCCGTGAAGATATTGAACAGGTATTTTGTGAAAATACCTTGGGTGAATGGAACGGCTCTATCGTTCCAGAGGGCAAAGCCCTTTCTCTTCATCTGTTTAAAGTTAACATGAGAAACTAAAATGATAGGAAATACAAAATGACAAAAATCACTTGAAACAGCCAAAAAAATATTTAGAAAACTGTCCGATGACACATCACTGTGATGCTTTTTATGTTCGAATAACAAAGGATTTAACTGTTGATGAAAAGCGGAGAACTTTAAATGATTCCAGGAACTATTTTTCAGATCAGCAAAAGAACACCCTGATTTATCAAAAAATAAAATAAAATTAAAAATAATAAAAGATCGATTAGAAAACATGCAGGAAATTGGAAACTGGAAAGATAAATGGCTTTTACACCCTTTTCCTAATATGTCTGAACCAGAAAAAGCGATTTGTTATCTTACTGATTATGGTGACTATGATGAAGACCATCAGGCATGGTTATGATGTGTCAACACTCCTGTTACAATATCTTCACGGCACAGGCTGAGGAGCCGATGGCCGTCAACGGTAATGGGCGGCATTTATGTCGCCTTTTACCCCTCTTCAATCAATCGATTTAAGCTATTTCCTGCTGTATTTCATAATCGACTGGTGACAAATAATCATTAGCCGAATGAAGTCGCTCCCGATTATAAAATACCTCAATATATTCAAATATTGCCTGCTTTGCTTCTACTCTGGTTTTGAATCGACAATGGTGCGTCAATTCAGTTTTCAAACTATGAAAGAAGCTCTCTGATACAGCATTGTCCCAGCAATTTCCTTTGCGGCTCATAGACTGAATTATGTTATGATCCGACAATATTTTTCTATGACTATCAGAGGCATATTGGCTACCTCGGTCAGTATGCCAAAGCAATCCATCCATTGGTTTACGCTTCCATATGGCCATCAGTAAAGCATCATTGACTAGCTTGGCTTTCATTCGCTCATCCATCGACCAGCCAACAATTTGCCTAGAGAATAAGTCAATGACAACCGCTAAATATAACCAGCCTTCCTTGGTGGCAATATAGGTAATATCACCCACATAGTAGCGATCAGGTTGAGAGACAGTAAACTCTCTTTCCAGTAAATTTGGAGATATACGCTTATTATGCTTGGAATTAGTCGTCGCTTTAAAGCGTCTCTTCGTTTTACAAAACAAACCGGCTTTTTTCATTAATCGACCAATTCTCCGGCGGCTTATATGAACGCCTTTTTTCAGCCAGTTTTCTTTTTAAGACGACGGGTTCCATAAGTCTTGCGACTGTCTTCAAACAGTTTTTTAGCTGCTCAGTAAGCGCTTCATTTTCTTTCTCTCTATCCGTTTTAGGAGAGCTAACCCAATCATAATAGCAACTACGGAAACATCCATAAAACGGCACAGAATCGTTACCGGGTAATCTTTAGCCTGATCAGTTATCCATGCGTACTTCACAAAGTTTCCCTTGCAAAGTACGCTGTGGCCTTTTTAATAAATCACGCTCCTGAATCACTTTTTATTCGGTTTTTTTGTTTGATCATTCATTTTAGGTCAACTTTTTATCTTTTAATTTTAAGCCTCCATGCCTCCATGGGATTGATAATTTTTTATGCAGGTTAGACGTAGATTATCATTATTAGAGCGAGTTATTTCATCTGCCAGCAGTTCTGGCAGAAGGTGGTATGGGTATTCTGCTTACAACCCAAAGAACATTGTTAAGTTACTCGATATATTCCGAGTTTATTATAATTATTGTATTGCAGGAAAAGACAAAAAAACACCCGCTATGCGTTTAGGTCTGGCAAAAGGCATTGTTAGTCCAGAAGACATCATTTATTTTTCACCTAATTAACTATGAGCCATTATGAATAAAACAATTTTCAAACAACTTAAGAAAGACAAAGGTAACTGGCTCAATGAAACAGAAGTACGCCAGGGATGGATAAAGATTATTGGTGATGCTTTAAATATTCCTTTTCAAATGGAGAGGCAAAGAGTTGATGCCAGTTATAACAGAGTTATTATTGAATTTAAGGATAAGGGCTTATTTAATGGCAGTACTTCCAGTTCTGCATTTAAAAATGCGGTGTTTGATCGCTTAAAAAATATATCCCGACTCGTGCTAAACTCGAATCCCTCGACAATGAGGATTATATTGAATAGTTACCGATGCAGAGCATATTGCATTTGCACGGTACAGCCGAGGAAAAATAGTTCATGATGCATTATTACCATTAAGTGAATCCAGTGTATCTTTGATAGTTAAGGCTCTGACTGATTGTAAATGGGTTCCTGTTACATCAGAAAATCTAATCACTGATTTTGGTCATAGTTCTGATGCTGGCTGTAATATGTTACAGGCTTTATCTGACGCATTATCAGAGCGACTGGAAAAGAAAAATAATAATAAAATAAAAATGATCTTTGAAGAGTGGAAAGCTCTTTATGGACAAACATCAAATCTTTCCATCAGCCAAGTGAATGGGATTCTTGATAATATTGATTTCAAGTCAATTTCTCTGAACAAAAAAAGTCTGAAGAATTGAAGATCCCTGTTGCACTTTTTGTCATACATACTTACAACTCTCTTTTGATAAAAATTCTTGGTGCAGAAGTTGTTGCCGAACATGCACTAACCACTTATAAAGGATTTATCAGAGAAACAGTCAGCCTTGATGGTCAATTATTAATTGACCGAATGGAATATGAAATTGAACAGGGTAATTTCTTTTCTGGTGCTGGAATAAATGGGTTTGGAGAAGAAGTTATTTTCAGTTGGTATCTTGATGTTGCAAGATTGAAACAACATCAAGCCAAAATAATTGATGGATTAAAAGGTATTTTGCTTTCATTCTCCATGTATAGAGCGGATAAATTAACTTCCGCACGTTCAAAAGATGTTCTTAAGTCGTTTTATCAAGATCTCGTGCCAAATGAGCTACGAAAAGTCTGGGTGAATTTTATACACCAGAATGGTTGGTTGAAGTCACTCTGGATAGAATCAATGTAAAAAAATTTTTTAACTCAACGATTTCTTGATCCAACATGTGGTTCAGCTTCTTTCTTACTGGCTTTAATCAGGAAAATAAAAATACAAGCAACAGATGATGGGTGGGGTGATTTAGAAGTGTTAAAACACATCATAAACAATGTCTGGGGCTTTGATTTAAATCCTTTAGCAGTCCAGACTGCCCGAGTGAATATATTAATCGCTATTTCTGATTTATTAGACAATAACAAAGGAACAGATATAGAAATACCGATTCTTTTAGCGGATGCAGTGTATTCCCCAGCTCGAAATCCTAAAAAAGATGAATTGATTGTCTCTTATAAAATTGGTAGTGAAGTAGCCGATCTGAAATTTTATTGCCTTCAGAATTGGCTTTTGATAGAAGTCGTTTAGATTCCGTATTTTTACTAATGGATAATTTAGTTTCAAAAAGTACTCAGTGGCGTGAGACAGAAAAAAAATTAATACAAAAAAAATTAATTACATCCAATGAAATGAAAGAATGGAGATCACCACTCAAGCATACTTATGAAAAAATTCTGGATTTACATGAAAGAAACTGGAATGGTATCTGGTTTCGTATAGTGCGTAATTTCTTCTGGTCTGCTATTGCAGGAAAGTTTGATGTGGTTGTTGGTAATCCACCTTGGGTCAGATGGTCAAAATTACCCGAATTATACCGTGAACGTATAAAGCCAACCTGTGATCATTATGGAATTTTCTCAAAAACAAAATTTCATGGTGGAAATGAACTTGATATATCAGGAATGATCACCTATACCGTTGCAGATAAATGGCTCAAAGATGAAGACGGAATTTTAGCATTTGTTATCACGCAAACTCATTTTCAATCACCATCTTCAGCAGGTTTTCGATCATTTTATATCGGAAATAATCAGATCATTCAACCTGTAGGGATTGATGATCTAAAAGCTTTAAAGCCATTTCCTGATGCAGCCAATAAAACAGCTATTTTTATTGCTAAAAAATGCAAAGGTAACACAATAAAATATCCTATACCCTATGCTATATGGGAAGCGGCTAAAGGAAATAAAAAGCAATCCCTGCTCACCTCACAAAACAAGAAGCTCTTGATTCAGTTGACATTGATAAGTGTGAGGCAACCCCTGTTACGGGAGGTGATTCACCATGGGCTATTACACCGAAAGGTGGTTTTAAAGCATTTAAAAGATCACTGGTGCAAGCACTTGGGTTAACGGCAGAAAAGGAGTAACCACAGAATTAAATGGTATTTATTTTGTAAAAATTATTGATACAAATAAAAATAATAATTTGGTGCAAATTGAAACCTGCCCTGACTTTGGAAGAAATGAAAAAGTAAAACCAGCAAGAAAGTTTTGGATAGAACCTGATTTTCTATATCCTTTAGTTAAGGGGCTGGAGATATACAGGAATGTTATGTCTCAATCAAAAAAGATTTATATGTACTGGTGCCTAATAAGGGGTAATGTGGCTATACTTAACCGGACACACAACTTAAAATAACTAAAAGATAAAAAGTGTGACCTAAAATGAATGATCAAACAAAAAAAAAACCGAACAAAAGCTATACATCAGAATTTAAAGAATCAGCTGTCAAATTAGCTAATGAGACGGATCAACCTGTTTCTCAGACTGCCAGGGAGCTAGGTGTTAATGTAAATACTCTACATACCTGGATCAGTAAATATTCCAAACCGGTGAAGACGGTAGCCAATAGAAGTGATGAACACATTTATGATGAAGTAAAACGTCTGAAAAAAGAATTGGCAAAAGTGATTCAGGAGCGTGATTTATTAAAAAGGCCACAGCGTACTTTGCAAGGGAAACTTTGTGAAGTACGCATGGATAACTGATCAGGCTAAAGATTACCCGGTAACGATTCTGTGCCGTTTTATGGATGTTTCCCGTAGTTGCTATTATGATTGGGTTAGCTCTCCTAAAACGGATAGAGAGAAAGAAAATGAAGCGCTTACTGAGCAGCTAAAAAACTGTTTGAAGACAGTCGCAAGACTTATGGAACCCGTCGTCTTAAAAGAAAACTGGCTGAAAAAGGCGTTCATATAAGCCGCCGGAGAATTGGTCGATTAATGAAAAAAGCCGGTTTGTTTTGTAAAACGAAGAGACGCTTTAAAGCGACGACTAATTCCAAGCATAATAAGCGTATATCTCCAAATTTACTGGAAAGAGAGTTTACTGTCTCTCAACCTGATCGCTACTATGTGGGTGATATTACCTATATTGCCACCAAGGAAGGCTGGTTATATTTAGCGGTTGTCATTGACTTATTCTCTAGGCAAATTGTTGGCTGGTCGATGGATGAGCGAATGAAAGCCAAGCTAGTCAATGATGCTTTACTTTACTGATGGCCATATGGAAGCGTAAACCAATGGATGGATTGCTTTGGCATACTGACCGAGGTAGCCAATATGCCTCTGATAGTCATAGAAAAATATTGTCGGATCATAACATAATTCAGTCTATGAGCCGCAAAGGAAATTGCTGGGACAATGCTGTATCAGAGAGCTTCTTTCATAGTTTGAAAACTGAATTGACGCACCATTGTCGATTCAAAACCAGAGTAGAAGCAAAGCAGGCAATATTTGAATATATTGAGGTGTTTTATAATCGGGAGCGACTTCATTCGGCTAATGATTATTTGTCACCAGTCGATTATGAAATACAGCAGGAAATAGCTTAAATCGATTGATTGAAGAGGGGTAAAAGGCGACATAAATGCCGCCCATTACCGTTGACGGCCATCGGCTCCTCAGCCTGTGCCGTGAAGATATTGTAACAGGATCATTACCGTTGTGAAAATACCTTGGGTGAATGGAACGGCTCTATCGTTCCAGAGGGCAAAGCCCTTTCTCTTCATCTGTTTAAAGTTAACATGAGAAACTAAAATGATAGGAAATACAAAATGACAAAAATCACTTGAAACAGCCAAAAAATATTTAGAAAACTGTCCGGAAAAGTGTTGACACATCAGGGATCACAAAACAGTTATTAGAAGATTGTGAAAATGACATGGAAGACAAACCAAAGTGTGAAGGATTTTTTAGCACCTATCAAGACCAGCTTATTTTAAGATCAACATATAGCAAACGAATGACAGAACACGCACCTTATTTCTGTATTTCAAATGTTGGCAGTTATACTTTCGCACCATTTAAAGTGGTATGGCCTGAACAGCCTGGCAATAAATCATTTAGAGCGGCAGTCATTACAAAAGGTAACGATCCTATCAGTGGTCAAAAAGTTTTTGTTCCCGACCACAAATTGTTTTTTGTTGATTTTTATGATTCAGAGCCAGCCTATTATCTTTGTGGTTTACTAAACAGCTCTACAGTACAAGCTTTTATTGATAGTCATAATATTTCAATTCAAGTGGGTAATGTGTTTAAACACATGAATTTACCAGAATTTGATGCAGATAATAAGAAACATAAAGAGTTATCAGCATTAAGTGAAGTAGCACATAATGAAGATAACAAAATCAAAAGACAAGCATTGTTAAAAACTATTTCTAAACTTGGAAATTCATTACTTTGAGCAAATATGGGTGTTTTTATACAAAAATATCAACACCTTTGTTTATCGGCTTGTGTTTATCTATAGGGGCTTCATCATGAGCCTCAGTATAAAGGCTTTCATATTGAGGTTCATCATCAAACCAGCGGTATTTAAAATTGCCTACCAGACCGGAGAAGGGATTGGTAAAACCACCTGCTAAAGTGCCGGCTTTCGCTTCATTGATGATCTCATTAAAATTATCAGTTTGATTGTTCATTGTTCCGGAAAAATTAATGGTGGGGCCTAGCCAAAAACCGAACTTATCCTGTTGTTTTTTAATAAACCCAGGCCATAGAAGATTGCTGCACCTTCACCTGCAAGATTGAGCTGTGCAGTCATCTTCATGGGCTGATCGAATAAGCGGGTATCTTCTTTAAATGAAATTCCCCGGTTGCAATCAGATGGAGTTCGGGACTGACGATATTGAATTCTTTAATGGTCGTATTCAAGTCTTTGTTTCTTACTAAGTGCATACGAATAAAATCATAGTCAATGTCCTTGGCAAAGTGAATGACTCTATTGACAATGCCTAAACCAAATCCAGACGTGGGTAATACTGATACCACTTCACCGACAATGACCATTGCTGTACCACTGGAGCGCATCATGATGTCATTGGCCGGAATCAAATGATAAACCCCGTCACGTCCTTCGATCAGTAAATTAAAAAGTAGTTCATTGCGCCATTGTCCTAAATTACTCACATCACCAAAGATTTCAAAATTCACATCGAAGACACCATCGGCACGGGGCACGTGTTTCGGGTTTAATTCTTTGAGAAAATCCCCAATTTTAAACTGAGCTAATGAGGTTTTAAATTGGATGTCATAAGGTCGAGCTTGTTTATCGGTGAATTCGAGGCGGGTATCCAATTTCATGGGACTATTATGAAATTTAATCCTTAAATCTTTAGCGTGAAAGGTATTATCATCAATAATTAACTCGCCCCTTATATCCTGATATGACATATAATCACTATAATATAATTGATCAATTTTCAGCTGTGCTGAAATATCTATAGTGGACCCCGAAAACTGGACAATAGGTTAAGATATAAGAGCTAACCTAACGGGGAACAAAAAAATGAGCACAAAAAGAAAAACATTCAACAACAAATTTAAAGCAAAAGTAGCCATTGAGGCTTTGAAAGGTCAAAAAACAGTCGCAGAAATTGCGTCAGAATTTGAAGTGCACACCACCCAGGTCAATAGCTGGAAAAAGCAGATGCTTGATGGTGCAGCCGATACTTTTTCAAAAAAAATTAGAGAATAAAGATGCTGAACATGAAAAGGAAAAAGAACACCTGTACAGCCAAATAGGTCAACTAAAAGTAGAGGCTGACTGGCTGTCAAAAAAGTTGAAGATGTTCAACTGAGTAGAGCAGAAAAGCGGTGTTGCATAGAAAAAGAGCACCCTCAGTTGAGCATCAAAAACAATGTGAGCTTATCGGCCTGAACCGTTCAAGCTATTACTATCAACCTAAAAAGCCTCTGCAAAATAAAGATTTAACATTAATGAATTTGATTGATGAGTTGTACATAAAACATCCATTCTATGGCAGTCGTCAAATTCGTAATGCATTAAGATTGAAATGTTATAAAATTAATCGTAAAAAGTTCAACGGCTTATGCGGATCATGGGATTGGTTTCAGTGGCACCAAAACCCAATACCAGCAAGCCTTGCAAAGTAAATAACCTCTATCCATATTTGCTCAAAGGAATTGATATTAATAGGAATAACCAGGTTTGGTGCACAGATATCACGTATTTACGGAAACATTATGATTGAACGACTCTGGCGAAGTGTAAAATATGAGGAAATTTACCTCAAGGATTACCAAAGTATTGATGAGCTAAAGAGCTCATTAAAGGAATATTTTGAGTTTTACAACCATGAACGACCACACAGTACACACGGTGGAAAAACGCCTGCAGAGATCTATGGCGTGATGAAAGAAGTTGTTCCAGACTTAAAACGGGCAGCATGATGAGAGGATAATCAACTTTACTGGCAACCGCCTTGTCCACATATCCACAGGCCAAGCCAGTAGCCCTGAGATATATCGCAAGCGTCTCTGGACTACTGGCAGACCTGTGGATATGTGGATAAGACTAATACTATAAATAACCAACAGAATTATATCTTAATATTTGAGAAAGCTGTCTTGACAATGGGGTCCACTGTAATCAACACCACTACGCCAGAAAGGTTTTTTGGCTGGTGTTTTATCCAGACCTTTAGCTAATGTGGGTGCTTGCTGTGCTGGAGACTTCTTTTTGTCCTCTTTTATATGGTCTTCATCTTCGTTATCTGTATGAGGATCAATGGCGGCTAATAGTTTTAATAAGTCATTTAGAAAGACATCATGGCCATTAATACTCATATCGACTTGGGTGTTTTTATTGTGGATACTGGTTTGTGTTTTAAAATCTAATTGGGATGTTCCGGAAACACTTTGCATTACTATAGGTAAATTCAAACTGAAATTGTGTTTGTTTTTTATCTGTCCTGTACCCTCTATTGTAATGGCTTCGACCAGTTGTTCTCCTTTGTTGTCAACCAGGTTCTTAATAGACCAGTGGTGTTTTAACTGATTATTAGTTAAGGAAAACTGAGTTTGCATCGAGCCTTGCGCTAAGGTGTTATGAGGCATTACTCCAGGTTGTTTCAGCAATTGGGTAATGAGTAGATCCAAACTACCATCAAGTTTTTGTAGAATAATTTCTTTATCCATATCCAGTTGAAAGTTTGCCTGTAGGCTCAGCGCTTCTTTTTTATCTTTGTTGTCAATAAACTGTATAGAAAGTTTTTTTATTTCACCTTGTGCAATATTTTTATGTTGTTGAGCAGAAAAATCCAGATTAAGATCAAACGGATTAAAAATTGTCTTATTCTTATGAGCAATTCGAATATTATGGATTTTAAAGGGCTTTTGCAAAACAATTCTTTGATGTTTCTTAGTTTGAATTAAATCAAATAAACCATTGGCATATTGAAATGAAACTTGTGTTTGAGGAAAAATTGTTTCATAGGGTTTTAAATCAAAGTTAATGAGTTCAAAACTTAAGTGACCATCTTGTGAAAAGTTATGTTGTTTATCTTTTAACGATAATGTGATTGCTTTATGCGTGGTCAATACCAATTTACCCTGGCTTTCCGGATGACTGATGGTGAGTTTGGATTGATTAATGGTTAAATTATTATGTTGTAGTTTTAATTGATAGCGGGCATTCAATATAGAGGGCTGAGTCAGCCCTGCTTTTTTCTTAGTGTAATAATTTACAAGCTTTAAACGCATTAATTGTTCTAAATAACTATCCAGCTTGCCTGATATACTGATGTGCTGCTTGGATTTATCCTTAGCATTAAGGTTGTTGATGCTGATTTTGCCACTATTATTAAGCAGCTGGGTTTTGTTTTTGAAGATTTTTAATGAGGGATAATGAATAGATAATTGATTGTTAGCATAGTGAGCCTGTATTTTTGAGTGGATATTGATGTCTTCAAATAAGCCTTGTTTGTCTTCAAAGGCTTTTAAATCACTGAATTTAAGTGTGCTGATATCCACTGAGTATGATGGCTCATCAAGCTTGTTTTGTGCAGAGAGTGTCATATCTAAATGAGCAAGCTGACCGGAAAAAGTATAGGGTGCAGTAACTTGCTGAATGATGGGGGACAACCAGTTGAATTTAAAATTCTGAACCTTGGCCGTTAATAGTTTGCCTGATGTGAGTAGCTTGAATTGTTCATTCTTAGTTGCATTGAGTTGAATGTTTATATTGGGTGCTGCTATCAAGGAAATAATCGTTTTTGATTGCTTGGGGCTGTTGCCAGCATTGAGTGACACTTCAGCATGACTTAAGTTTATCGTGGCAGCATTTCCTTGCGCTGCAAAAGCGTACTTCAAGGCTATGGCCTTGGGTAAGGTGCTTGATAGTTCAGTCAGAGAAATTTCTTGGGACAGTTCTTTTTCTTTTTGAGAAAACAAGGGTAATTTGCTAATGGCTAATAGGTTAATATCGCCGTCTGTTTCTAATGTGTAATCAATCGGAGGATTAGTCGCATGAATCAATGTCATGGGGGATTTTATATTCAGTTTGATTGAAGAGGAGAGTTGCTGAATTGGATTATTGTTTTGTACCTTATCATGGTGAAAAAAGCTGAGTTTTTTTATTGTGGCATTGAAATTATTTTCATCTAAATGAATGGCTAAGTCACTACTGATATTTTGTTTAAATAGGAGAGCCGTTTGTTGTAGATGTTGTTGATGATGTTCTTCTGCATCAGGACTATTTTTTTCAATGATGCTTAAATTATGTATATTAATAGGCCGCTTAGTAATGAGTTTTAACGCTTTATCTTCAATGGCAAGGTTAATTTCAGTGTCAAGGATTCCTTCTTGAATGATTTGTTCAGGGATAAAGTCATTTAACCATTTAAGTGGTAGTTGATTAATATTAAACTGAAAGAGCTCACTGTTTTCCTGAGAAATAAAAGCACTCAAGTTATCCAGCTGTATAGATAGGGCTTTATGAGTGAAGATGTTAATGTATTTTTTGTTATTGCTTATTAGATCTAAAAATAATCGCTTGACCTGTAAATGGCTATCATCTAACTGAGCGGATAGATGACTGAATATCTCTATTTTTTTCGGTAAGGATGAGTCTTTTTTATTGACGTAGTGACTGACATTAAACTCATTAATCAGTTTGATATTGCCTTCATTTGAACGGATGTTATAGGCAAATTTAGCTTCCATAAAACCATCTATATCGGGTAGAGACAAGGGTTTTAACTGTTGGGTGAAATCTTTGGCTATTTGTAATTTTAAGTCACCGGAAATAATGCCTTCATTGCCATCGTAGCGTCCCTTATATTTAACCAAGGCTAATTGTTTGTTTTGTTCATCGCTATGAGTAATTTGTAATTCAATGGCTTCAGGATGCAAACGTTCTTTAAGGTAATTATTACGCTTGTTAGTAAAAGGAAAAGATTGCCATTTGTCCGGCTTGGCTAATTGACTCATTGTGAGTTGAGTGGAGATAAATTGTTTACTATTATCCGTTTGGGTTAATACCAGATCAATAAAGGATTGTTGTGCATTGACTGGGGCATCAGTCTGTTGCCTCAGGGCAATGGATGCATTTAATGAGAGCCCCTTAATATTAGGAATTGCAGTTAGTTGTTGTGCATCTATTTTTAAAACAATGGGGTTCTGAGTGTTTTCGTCCACATCCAGAGCTATCAGTGAAAGTTGCACAAACCCAGTTACTTTAGAGGTGTATTGCGCCTGTATATCTAATCGCTTTATCTCATAAACAAAGCCACTATCAAAATACGGGAATAGGCCATAAAAAGGTAAGCTTTTGCTGTCATCTGCTGGCATGGCTAGGGACTGATCATTAATTATAATCTGATCGGCAATTAACTGATTAATTTTGATGCGATTGGATAATAGGCTAAAGGGTGAAAATTCACTGTCAAGCTGATTAATTGATATTTCAATGCCTTCATATTGCACGTGAAGCTGTTTGATTTCAATTGAAAAGGGGCTAATGTAAAGTGTCTCAGCACTTATCTCGCTCACACCAAGCTCAGCAATAAAAGGTTGCAGAGGCTCTTCAATCAGATATTTCTGTACACCTGGGATAAAGAATCCCATGAGCAGAATAATAGGGATTAAGCCCATACTGACTAGAAAAAAACTAAGAATACGCCATTTAGAGCACATAAAAATCACATTTTTTGAGCTGAAAATAGCATGATAAATCAATCACTAATAAATAAGAAGTGTTTTAAGCGTTCCATAGTGTGAGATTAACCAAATAAGAACTTTATAAGGATTTACACCTATTGAACAAATTTATGTGCAATGGCAATGTACTTAAACCTAAAAAAATCAGTTGAACCTACTGCGACCGCCTTATGCACTGAATCTTAAGGATTTTCCAGAACATTTTGACTTCACCCGTAGGGTGACTACGAATAAAGCCAAAATAACCTGTAAAACCCTTAATCTTCAGCACCTAAGTCGCTCTCGCTACGATTCAACTGATTATTTTAGGTTAAACCAAGAGATTAGGATGTCACTGGGTAGCGATATTGTCATTTAGGGGGTAATCAGATCGGGAGTTCTGATTAAGTGTTCAATATCCAAAAAATCATAGGGAACTTGATGGCCATAATATAATATTTATGCAGCGTTGTAAGCTATACGCTTTGTAAATCACTCCATTAGCCAATTACCTTTATTTTTGTTCATTTTAAAAGATTATTTGTGATGATCTTTGACATCAATCTCTGATTAAATTTCCTGATTATTTGATTTTCAGCAATTTTTACAGAGGGTGAAGTGATGATTTTTAAAGTGGTTCGATTGTTTTGTGCTGTTACAATGCTTTCAATGATGTTCAGCACACAGGTGCTTGCTGCCTGTGATGATAGTTTGCCTGCAATAGGCAATAGAGATGATGTGTTAATTATCGTTAATGATAATGCCAAAGATTCATGTGTAGTGGGCAAATATTATGCCGAACAACGGGGTGTTGGAAAAAATAACATCGTTCATCTTAAAGTCCCTTCGTCTTATTTTTTGACCTGGACTGAATTTAAGATCATGCGTGATCAAATTATTCAGTTTATGCGTACCAATACCTTTAAAAACGCCTCTATCATTCCTCTGGATTGTCCTTCTACCAGTGAATCCTTGCTCTATTGTCAAGCGAGTATGGAGCAAATTCGGGCAGAGACTAAAATCAAATATCTGGTAATGACTCGTGGTGTACCATCTCGTGTTGTTGTTGATGGTTCAACGCTGAGTTCAGCAAGAGGCCCTACTTCAATTGATAATTACTTACGTCATTGGTTGGTGAATTACTACGCTAAGGATGTTGCCTTTAACTCCAATATTCGTGCCACAGCATTTGCTGATGGCAGGGGAATGAGAACTGTTGAACCGGCAATCGATGGGGAATTAATCGTTGGTCGTATTGATGGCCTCAGTACAGACTCTGCTAAAGCGCTAGTGGATAGAGCCATTGCTGCAGAAAAGAATGGTATTTATGGTAAGCACTATGGCTCAAAATTTGGTAGTACCGGCGGTCGAGCCTCTTGGCTTGATTATAGTCGCACTTATCCTAATCAATATGTGTATGGCAATAGTAGTACTGGCTGGCAATACCAGCATGGTATTTTTGGCGCATACAATGATCTGACAACCCTCTTAAATAATGGAATACGTTTTGTTGATAACAATCAATGTTTGACGCATATTGATAATCCTGCGGGCTCAACTACTGGAAAATCACCACAGGAATGCGTGGTGAAGCTAACCAATGGTAAAGATTTAATGCCGGGGCATCAGTCGGGCAGGCAAGCGCTAGTCGATAATGCTTTGGTTTATCTTGGTTCTTTAGATGGTCAGCCAACCAATGGTAAATTCTCTGGTTTTATGAATTGGCGTCGTGATAGTACCTGTTCTGTGGTGTTGTGTAAAAACAGTGATGATCCCCTTGCCTGTGAACAGCAATCCACTGACGTGTTTAAAGAGATTAACACCCAATGTGCAGGTGTCGCAGAAGGTTTTATTGGTTATAATTTTCAATCTTATCCTGTTTCCTTTCTGGGTGTTTGGCCCACAGCCTGGTATCAAACTACCGCATCGACTGAGCTTTATTGGACCCATCAAGGTGGTGGTGATGTCAATAATTTAGCTTTTCCAGAAATTATAAATGATAGTGCCGATGGCGATGGTAAAAGTGTCTGGTTTGGTGATTCAAATGCGACAGCCAATAGTCAATGCTATAGTGATTTAAGCTTGTCTGTGATGGATGCTTGCGTTAATGATCAGCGGATTATTGGCTTTGTTAATCGCACTCAATTTGCTAGTAAAACAAATGATGTTCTTGCACCTCATCGCTATCGTATTTCTCTCAAATACAAGGCTGAATATATTGATCGCCTGACTCAATTGAGAGTCAATTTATATGTCAAAGAGCCGGATTATGGTTTCTTTCAAGTGTCTTATGGCAGTCAAAACTTCAGTTTAGTTGATTCTGCCGTGCCTCATAAAATTCCTCTGGGTAATACAGACTGGGTAGAAGTAGAAGCTTTTTTTACTATTGATCCAAATAAACATGCCACTGCCCGCAGTAATTGTGCCAATGATACACGTTGTTCTGCTCGTGTGAGTGCAGAATTTTTAAATACGCCTTGGGCGGGTAATTATGATGGTTTTAGAGTTCGCATAGAAACAGCCGGCAGTTATGCCGGAGGTATTGGTCTTGATGATGTTCAAATTGTTGAGACAGATACATTAGAACCCATTGTTTTACGCAATGCTTCGTTTAATGAGGGTCATGAACAGGTTTCTGCCGGTGATCATGCGGCTAACTTCTTAAGTCGTCTCAATGGTACGGCTTTTTGGGGCAGCGTCAGTCATCATCAATCAGGTGGCCATTCCTTTGATAGACATCCTCAGGAAACCTTGATTTATTTTATGCGCGGCTTGCCTTTGGGTGATTCGGTCTGGTTTGCGGAACGCTATAATAGCGGTATGCTATATGGTGATCCCCTTTATTCGCCTATTGCCGTTAAATTTCACTACACAAATAGCTATGACTTTATTGCCGATGGTGATGAATTAATGGCTGATACACTCAATGGTAATGATAGTTCTGTCGTTAGCACTCAATATAATGTTGATTATTGCTCAGGAGAGGATTTCTTTGTCTGTGATCAGGAAGGTAGCTGGCAAGCAAGTAACCTGTCAGGTGTGGGTGGTGAAAGAGCGCTTAATTTAGGGGCGATTGATCTTAGTGCTTTAGACGTTGGTCTATACACTTTACGACTCGCTGTGAACAGTGAAAACATGTTAACAGCAAAGTCACAAACCTTTTATGATTATTATCCCGTTACCGTGGCCAATAATACCTCTGATTTTGATCAGGATGGACTGACGGATGTGGATGAGTTGAAACTTTATCTGACGAATCCAAAGATTGCAGACTCGGATGGTGATGGTTTGGACGATGGTAGGGAAATTCAAATCGGCACGAACCCAAACAATCAAGATACTGATGGCGATGGTATGAATGACGCATGGGAAGCTAAATACAGTGTCATGGATCCCTTGGTCAATGATGCCGACTTAGATTCAGATAATGACGGTCTAACGAATCTGGAAGAGTTTAATTTAAAGACTAATCCCTCTTCAGATGATACAGATCAGGATGGGCTGAGTGATTTTGATGAAATAAATCTTTACAAAACCAGTCCAATTTTAGCTGATACTGATCGTGATCATGTCAATGATGGTTTGGAAATCACTAACAATACCGATCCCTTACTTGCTGAGGACACCGATCTGGATGGCATGAGCAATGATTGGGAACTTGCCTATGGTACCAAGACTTATGCTGATGATGCCAGTGAGGATCCTGATAAGGATGGGGCGGATAATATTCTTGAATATCTGCGTTATTCCTTACCCAATGACGCGACTTCAACACCTATAACGAATACGCTTTATGTGGATGCCACGATTGGCCAAGATACGAATGATGGTTCTTTAGAGGCACCTTTTGCAAGTGTGTCTCGTGCCATGAGAGCTGCTTCAGATGGAGACACCATTCAATTGGCTTCCGGACAATATTCAATGGGCTTTTTTGGCTTTTTTAAATCTGTGAGGATACAAGGGCCGATAGACCGCAGTGCCGAGTTAAGCAGTAGTTTTGTCTTTGTTAATGCGGTTAAATGGGGTGGTTTATATAATTTAAAATTAACCCTATCGGGGCAATTTAACCTGTATTCAGGTCGCAATATAACCATGAGCAATGTTGAGCTGTATTTATCTCAGCCGATTACTATGAACCTGAATACCAAGATGACCATTGAGCATGGCTTAGTGGTCAATCGAGGTGCTGCAGGCATGGCTATTTCAGCCAATGGAAGTAGAAACTATATTAGAACGGCATTGAATATAGAAAGCTCTACGATTGTTGGTTTTCCAATAGGCATTAAATGGAATAAGGGGATTTATCTACGCGTCAATAATTCTATTTTGGCAAATGATATTGATCTGCAGGATGCCTATGGCTTTCAAATATGGAATTCATTGCTCAGTGATGGCCAATTTTCAGGCTTTAGTAGTAATTTAAGTGGTGATCCTCTATTTGTTGATGCCTCCATTGGTGATTATCATTTACAGCCTGCTTCACCGGGAGTTGATACTGGGAGTCCACGCTATAAAGCACCTTTGGAACATGCTGGACGTCGTTTAAATATGGGTTTTTACGGTAATACTATCGAAGCGGCTATTGCTAAAGATTCGGATGGGGACACTATGCCGGATGGCTGGGAAATTGCTGTTGGTACGAATCCACTGCTCAATGATAGTATTGTTGATGCAGACAATGATGGCGTGATTAATCTCTTTGAATACCGCAAAGGAAGCCATCCGCTTAATGCTAACTCTAAGTTTGGCGTACGCTATGCTTTACTGTATACGTCAAAACTTCCCACGTTGACGTATCATTCCACTTTATTTAAAGGCTGAATTTTTTCAGTCAAATTCCATGGCAACAATTGCTCTAAAGCCTCATCATCATAATGCCTGCCCAGCTTAGGTAACTCAGTCAGAATGTGTGTTAAAAAGGCAAAGGGCTCTAGGTTGTTTGCTTTCGCTGTTTGCACGATTGAATATAAAATAGCACTGGCCTCAGCACCACGAGGATTTTGGTTCATGACCCAGTTTTTGCGCCCAATCACAAAGGGTTTGATCCGCCGCTCTGCCATATTATTATCAATCTGGAGGTTGCCCTCTTCAAGATAGACAGTCAGATACTTCCATTGATTGATCACATAACGAATAGCGACACCCAACTTACTGTCTTTTGTTGTTTTAGTCACTTTATCATCACACCACTTTTTAAAGTCATCCAGTAGTGGTTTGCTTTTTTCCTGACGGATCAGGTAACGTTGTTCAGCATTGAGCGGTTTGATTTGTTTTTCAATCGCATACAATTTAGCAATTTTACTGATCGCCATTTGTACCATGCCAGGCTTTTTCTGACTGTTCTTGGGTAATGCTTTTAAGGCATCATGGAACTTGCGACGAGCATGTGCCATGCAGCCTAATAAAGTGACTTCACTGTTCTCATTTTCGAATATATGATAACCGGGAAAGCCATCCGTTTGCAGGTAACCTGAAAACCCCGTTAAAAAGGTTTTGGCATGTTGGCCTGCACGAGTAGGCTGATACTCATACAAAACAATGGGACACTTGGAATGATAGCCGCCACTTTGATAGAGCCACATATAAGATTTAGGGCAATTCTCACGTCCATCATGGATCACTCGCATCGTTGTTTCATCGGCCTGGATGATTTTCTGCCTAATGAGATAATACAACAACCGATTATAAAAGGGTTTGAGTAATTCGTATTCTTCCCACGTCGTATCATCATGGCTGATCACAAATTCCATGGCAACAATTGCTCTAAAGCCTCATCATCATAATGCCTTTAACTCAGTCAGAATGTGTGTTAAAAAGGCCTAGGTTGTTTGCTTTCGCTGTTTGCACGATTGATCAGCACCACGAGGATTTTGGTTCATGACCCAGTTTTTGCGCCCAATCACAAAGATCCGCCGCTCTGCCAATTATTATCAATCTGGAGGTTGCCCTCTTCAAGATAGACAGTCAGATACTTCCATTGATTGATCACATAACGAATAGCGACACCCAACTTACTGTCTTTTGTTGTTTTAGTCACTTTATCATCACACCACTTTTTAAAGTCATCCAGTAGTGGTTTGCTTTTTTTCCTGACGGATCAGGTAACGTTGTTCAGCATTGAGCGGTTTGATTTGTTTTTCAATCGCATACAATTTAGCAATTTTACTGATCGCCATTTGTACCATGCCAGGCTTTTTCTGACTGTTCTTGGGTAATAGGCATCATGGAACTTGCGACGAGCATGTGCCATGCAGCCTAATAAAGTGACTTCACTGTTCTCATTTTCGAATATATGATAACCGGGAAAGCCATCCGTTTGCAGGTAACCTGAAAACCCCGTTAAAAAAGGTTTTGGCATGTTGGCCTGCACGAGTAGGCTGATACTCATACAAAACAATGGGACACTTGGAATGATAGCCGCCACTTTGATAGAGCCACATATAAGATTTAGGGCAATTCTCACGTCCATCATGGATCACTCGCATCGTTGTTTCATCGGCCTGGATGATTTTCTGCCTAATGAGATAATACAACAACCGATTATAAAAGGGTTTGAGTAATTAATAGAATATTTTTGAATATTATCTTAACTGAGAGGAGTTTGATCAACACAGGGCAAACTAAAGAGCCTTAAAAAGCCATGATACAATTGTTTTATTGAAAACAACCTGTATTGATTATAGTGAAAAAATTACCTCAATTCCAGAGATACCTGAAGAAGAAAAAGACACCGGTAGTCCGAAAAATAAGAGCCAGTAAATTGCCAAAGGATGATGACAATGATAATCCGACAGGTCATTCAGGAAGCAAGAAAAACAACTCAGGAAATGGGACTAGTAAAAGTCGTAAACGAAAGAAGAAATTGGCTATTCATAAAACCACCGTTATCAAACCAGATAACCTGCCAGAACATTCACGTTTTTAGGGTATCAGGATTATTTTGTTCAGGAGCTGCTGATTAAGCCTTTCAATACTCGTTATCGATTGGCTCGCTATAAAACACCCGATGGTGATACCTGTATAGGAAAATTGAGCTTTGATACACATATAGGACATTTTGGCCATACATTACAGAGTTATATCGTTTATCAATATTATCACCAGAGAGTGACTCAGCCATTGATAATACAACAATTAACAGAATTAGGTTTTGATATTTCAACAGGTCAGATCAATGAGATTTTAATCCATGACAAAGACCATTTTCATACTGAAAAAAATACATTGCTAACTGCCGGTATCAACAATAGTACTTATATCCATGTTGATGATACGGGTAGTCGTCATGATGGAAAGAATGGTTATTGTACTCACGTTGGCAATGAAACCTTTGCCTGGTTTTCAAGTACTCGATATAAGAGCCGGATTAATTTTCTACAATTGTTACGAGGTGCTGCTGTTGATTATACGCTCAACGATGCAGCACTTGATTATATGAGAGCAGAAAAATTACCTCACAAGCCATTGAGCGTTATTGAACAAAGTCATCAGACTTGCTTTGATAATGAAGAAGCCTGGAAATACTATCTGCAGAACAATAGTATCATAACACAACGGCATGTTCGCATTGCCACAGAAGGCGCTTTACTGGGGGCATTAATTAACAGTGGCTTTCCAAGTGATTTGGTGATGTGAGTGATGATGCAGGACAATTTGATATTTTGTTGCACGCATTATGTTGGATACATGCAGACAGAGTGTTTCAGCGGATACTACCACTCAATGAGCGACATGATAAAGAACTGAACTGGGTACATACTCAGATTTGGGAACTATTTTATGATCTCAAACAATATAAACTTGAGCCAGATGATCCGTTGAAGTCAGCGATTGCTGAACATTTTGATGAATTGTGCCGGACTAAAACAAGGTAAAGTTTGTGCTGTTTAAATGCACAGACTTATTGAGAAGTTACACTTCATGTTAAAAAATATTTCCCTTTTATATGCTTGGTACTGTGAATTTTGGCCTCTTTAAGTCAGCAAAAAAACATTTAAGTTTTTCTGCCCTGAAACAGGCCATCTCACTGCACTTTCATGCAATCAAAGATAGCCGAGTACAAGGAAAGTGTGATTACAGTCAACATGATGTGCTTATGAGTGCTTTTGCCTGCATGTATTTTCAAGATCCCTCTTTAAGTGAATTTCAGAAACAGATGGAAGAGGAACAGAATCAAAATAATTTACGCACTCTTTTTTAATGTTGAAAAAATTCTAAAATAGTCAACTAAGAGACATTTTGGATCTCATACCCTCTAAAACATTTGCACCTGCATTTAAAGATTTATTTGAACGACTCAGACGACATAAGCATCTTGAAGAGTATGCCATATTACCCAACACATTGCTTTGTGTTATTGATGGCACGTATTCCTCTAAGCAAATCCATTGTGACTGTTGTCTTCATAAAGAACATAGACAGTCATGACAAGGTGCCATTATGCACCCCGATTTTAGGGAAAATGCGTCGATTAAACGCAGCATCTCCCGTGCCTGCTATTTAGAAAGAAAGAACAAAAAAAAAAATTAAAAAGCATCAGGCAAACAAAAAATGCTGTTTTCAGCTTAATTCATAAGAATAAGTTACTTCACCGAGTTTTGCTGCACCCAGTTGGACATACTGGCTCTGGAAAGTGTTATCTTATAGCGTTTAAATATCGCTTCCTGTCGATAGAGAGGCAAGCTGTCTAGGAATTTAGAAACAATGATATAGGCCAGCAGGCTGGGTGATGCAAAACTTCTAGGAATGGGCTGTGCAGGCTTAGGAGCAGTTTTAACGCCTTCCTCACAAGCACGACAGGCATATTTAACCTGAACATGTTCTACAACATATACCTGAGCAGGAACAATTTCCAGTTGCTCTGAGGTCTCTTCACCAATTTCATGCAAGTGATGACCGCAGTCACAGACTTGTTCTGCTTCAGATAACTCATGACGAACAACTTTACGAGGTAGGTCTTTAGGTAAAGGCTTACGACCGGGCTTTTTACGCTCATAAGTAATGGTTTCACGGACTTCCGGTGCTTCTTCGGCGAACGTTTCTGCCTCATTAAAGAAGTCGGGGTGGGCTTCTTTTTCACTGGAAGTACCAAACCGTTTGTGTTGCAACAGACGAAATTGTTCCTCATACCAGTCCACTTTTGACTGGAGTTCAAGCACCCTGTTTTTGAGCGTTGGTATCTCTTCTGGTAGTATTTTGTCTGTTGAACTCATGCGTTATATTATACTAAAAATGAGCGTTAAATGCTTGTATTTATTCTGTTTAATGCGCATCTAAAGGGACTTTTTTAGTTGTTTTCCAGACCATGAATTTCAGGGTGAGCATGGTGTTGTGTGCAAGATAAACCATCCAGTAACCACTGTAATTCTCTCAGTGTTAACGAAAGAGTGGGTTGTTCTTTTTCCATCGGCCACTGGAATTTCCCTTTTCAAGTGTACGATAGTAAAGCCAGAAACCATTACGCTCCCAGTACAGTATTTTAAGTTTATCTCGCTGACGATTACAAAAAACAAAGACACTGCCATCAAAGGGATTGTGTTCCAATTGCTCTGAGACAATCAGTGATAGCCCATTGGTTGCTTTTCTCATATCGGTAACACCAGAAACCAGATAAACCTGATTGACTGTGATGCCCGTTATCATGAAACAGTCCTGAGCAAATCCAGAATGGACTTGAGCTGATTCAGGTTCGTATCAGAATTGATTTCCAAACTGAAACCATTGGTATGGCTTACTTTAATTGCATTGCTTGTGGGGAATTGGCCAGTAAATTAATGGGAATGAGTTGATTGTTGGTGTTGACCTGTTTTGATGAGCTAACATAACCCAACTTCTTTCGATAATAGCTAAAAATATGAGAGGGTATCTTATGTTGTTGACAATAAACTGCCTGGCTTAAGTTACTGGCTTGGCAGGCCTCTATGTGTTGCTTCATCGAAGCATCTTTTGAATAGTTGCTCATTTGTATCTCCAAATTACGAATTGAAGATCATAGTTTGAGCTAACTGAAGCTTATTGTGAACGTGGGTTTTAATTGACGTTTACAGTAATTCAGCTGATTTAAGCACCCAGTTGGACATTCTCCTAAAACGGATAGAGAGAAAGAAAATGAAGCGCTTACTGAGCAGCTAAAAAACTGTTTGAAGACAGTCGCAAGACTTATGGAACCCGTCGTCTTAAAAGAAAAACTGGCTGAAAAAGGCGTTCATATAAGCCGCCGGAGAATTGGTCGATTAATGAAAAAAGCCGGTTTGTTTTGTAAAACGAAGAGACGCTTTAAAGCGACGACTAATTCCAAGCATAATAAGCGTATATCTCCAAATTTACTGGAAAGAGAGTTTACTGTCTCTCAACCTGATCGCTACTATGTGGGTGATATTACCTATATTGCCACCAAGGAAGGCTGGTTATATTTAGCGGTTGTCATTGACTTATTCTCTAGGCAAATTGTTGGCTGGTCGATGGATGAGCGAATGAAAGCCAAGCTAGTCAATGATGCTTTACTGATGGCCATATGGAAGCGTAAACCAATGGATGGATTGCTTTGGCATACTGACCGAGGTAGCCAATATGCCTCTGATAGTCATAGAAAAATATTGTCGGATCATAACATAATTCAGTCTATGAGCCGCAAAGGAAATTGCTGGGACAATGCTGTATCAGAGAGCTTCTTTCATAGTTTGAAAACTGAATTGACGCACCATTGTCGATTCAAAACCAGAGTAGAAGCAAAGCAGGCAATATTTGAATATATTGAGGTATTTTATAATCGGGAGCGACTTCATTCGGCTAATGATTATTTGTCACCAGTCGATTATGAAATACAGCAGGAAATAGCTTAAATCGATTGATTGAAGAGGGGTAAAGGCGACATAAATGCCGCCCATTACCGTTGACGGCCATCGGCTCCTCAGCCTGTGCCGTGAAGATATTGTAACAGGATCATTACCGTTGTGAAAATACCTTGGGTGAATGGAACGGCTCTATCGTTCCAGAGGGCAAAGCCCTTTCTCTTCATCTGTTTAAAGTTAACATGAGAAACTAAAATGATAGGAAATACAAAATGACAAAAATCACTTGAAACAGCCAAAAAATATTTAGAAAACTGTCCGGAAAAGTGTTGACACATCACTTCACCAATTTCATGCAAGTGATGACCGCAGTCACAGACTTGTTCTGCTTCAGATAACTCATGACGAACAACTTTACGAGGTAGGTCTTTAGGTAAAGGCTTACGACCGGGCTTTTTACGCTCATAAGTAATGGTTTCACGGACTTCCGGTGCTTCTTCGGCGAACGTTTCTGCCTCATTAAAGAAGTCGGGGTGAACTTCTTTTCACTGGAAGTACCAAACCGTTTATGTTGCAACAGACGAAATTGTTCCTCATACCAGTCCACTTTTGACTGGAGTTCAAGCACCCTGTTTTTGAGCGTTGGTATCTCTTCTGGTAGTATTTTGTCTGTTGAACTCATGCGTTATATTATACTAAAAATGAGCGTTAAATGCTTGTATTTATTCTGTTTAATGCGCATCTAAAGGGACTTTTTTAGTTGTTTTCCAGACCATGAATTTCAGATTACAAAAACAAAGACACTGCCATCAAAGGGATTGTGTTCCAATTGCTCTGAGACAATCAGTGATAGCCCATTGGTTGCTTTTCTCATATCGGTAACACCAGAAACCAGATAAACCTGATTGACTGTGATGCCCGTTATCATGAAACAGTCCTGAGCAAATCCAGAATGGACTTGAGCTGATTCAGGTTCGTATCAGAATTGATTTCAAACTGAAACCATTGGTATGGCTTACTTTAATTGCATTGCTTGTGGGGAATTGGCCAGTAAATTAATGGGAATGAGTTGATTGTTGGTGTTGACCTGTTTTGATGAGCTAACATAACCCAACTTCTTTCGATAATAGCTAAAAATATGAGAGGGTATCTTATGTTGTTGACAATAGAAGCTGTAGCAACAGCTGATCCATCGCTTCCTGATGAATAGCTAAATCAAATTGGGCATCAAAATCACTGAGGTTAATACTGAGCTTGTTTTGTAACGCCTCAACACTGTCGAGTTTGGCGGCAAGTGTGGCAAATGTAAGTTGGCCATTAAAGCCTTACCCATTTCAGTTTCATGACTAGCTTTAGGTAGCCGGGCAAATAAATTGCTGGCTTGTTCTAGCTCACCAATGTCGAGAAATATTTGTACCATATCCATGGCAATACAGAGTATTGGCTGGATCAGCTTTAATCGCATCAGTCAAAAGCAAAATGGCTGCTGATGTTTCACCAGCAAGATTAATGTGGCTATACTTAACCGGACACACAACTTAAAATAACTAAAAGATAAAAAGTGTGACCTAAAATGAATGATCAAACAAAAAACCGAATAAAAGCTATACATCAGAATTTAAAGAATCAGCTGTCAAATTAGCTAATGAGACGGATCAACCCGTTTCTCAGACTGCCAGGGAGCTAGGTGTTAATGTAAATACTCTACATACCTGGATCAGTAAATATTCCAAACCGGTGAAGACGGTAGCCAATAGAAGTGATGAACACATTTATGATGAAGTAAAACGTCTGAAAAAAGAATTGGCAAAAGTGATTCAGGAGCGTGATTTATTAAAAAGGCCACAGCGTACTTTGCAAGGGAAACTTTGTGAAGTACGCATGGATAACTGATCAGGCTAAAGATTACCCGGTAACGATTCTGTGCCGTTTTATGGATGTTTCCCGTAGTTGCTATTATGATTGGGTTAGCTCTCCTAAAACGGATAGAGAGAAAGAAAATGAAGCGCTTACTGAGCAGCTAAAAAAACTGTTTGAAGACAGTCGCAAGACTTATGGAACCCGTCGTCTTAAAAAGAAAACTGGCTGAAAAAGGCGTTCATATAAGCCGCCGGAGAATTGGTCGATTAATGAAAAAAAGCCGGTTTGTTTTGTAAAACGAAGAGACGCTTTAAAGCGACGACTAATTCCAAGCATAATAAGCGTATATCTCCAAATTTACTGGAAAGAGAGTTTACTGTCTCTCAACCTGATCGCTACTATGTGGGTGATATTACCTATATTGCCACCAAGGAAGGCTGGTTATATTTAGCGGTTGTCATTGACTTATTCTCTAGGCAAATTGTTGGCTGGTCGATGGATGAGCGAATGAAAGCCAAGCTAGTCAATGATGCTTTACTGATGGCCATATGGAAGCGTAAACCAATGGATGGATTGCTTTGGCATACTGACCGAGGTAGCCAATATGCCTCTGATAGTCATAGAAAAATATTGTCGGATCATAACATAATTCAGTCTATGAGCCGCAAAGGAAATTGCTGGGACAATGCTGTATCAGAGAGCTTCTTTCATAGTTTGAAAACTGAATTGACGCACCATTGTCGATTCAAAACCAGAGTAGAAGCAAAGCAGGCAATATTTGAATATATTGAGGTATTTTATAATCGGGAGCGACTTCATTCGGCTAATGATTATTTGTCACCAGTCGATTATGAAATACAGCAGGAAATAGCTTAAATCGATTGATTGAAGAGGGGTAAAAGGCGACATAAATGCCGCCCATTACCGTTGACGGCCATCGGCTCCTCAGCCTGTGCCGTGAAGATATTGTAACAGGATCATTACCGTTGTGAAAATACCTTGGGTGAATGGAACGGCTCTATCGTTCCAGAGGGGCAAAGCCCTTTCTCTTCATCTGTTTAAAGTTAACATGAGAAACTAAAATGATAGGAAATACAAAATGACAAAAATCACTTGAAACAGCCAAAAAAATATTTAGAAAACTGTCCGGAAAAGTGTTGACACATCAGATGTTTTTCACGAGCCTGTTCACGGATCAAATCGGCTTCGTGACAAATGTCGTAATCTTTTAGGATGGCACGAAGCTCATTTTCTTTCAGTTCTCCGACTTCAGTGCGAATCAGTTTACCCTCTTTAAATACCATCAAAGTGGGGATGTTTTCGATTTTATGTTCTTTTACGAGTTCAGCTTGTTCATCAATGTCTACTTTGGCAAAAATAAACTGTCCAGCAAACTCTTTTGCCAGTCCGGATAAAATATTATCCATTGCGATGCATGGGCCTGACCAAACGCCCATAAATTCAACGATCACCGGGATCTTATGTGAATTTAATAAAACATACTGATCAAAGCTTTTTTGTTGACTTCAAACACAAATACATCGTTGCTCATATTATTTTCTCATCATTAGATAAAGTATATCGATTGCCTTGGCTTATTTTAGCGAATGTTACCTTGCTTAGCTATCACTACTGGTTTTTTCAAGCTAGCCCCTTGTGTCAGAATGGTTGTTACTTGCTTTAACCTAAAAAATCAGTTGAACCTACTGCGACCGCCTTATGCACTGAATCTTAAGGATTTTCCAGAACATTTTGACTTCACCCGTAGGGTGACTATGAATAAAGCCATAATAACCTGTAAAACCCTTAATCTTCAGCACCTAAGTCGCTCTCGCTACGATTCAACTGATTATTTTAGGTTTAATCATGCTGGATTTTAGGGCAGCACCTTAAATTATGTTTCAACCTGTTCTCACTTTAACCATAAACAAACCACTTCTGCCTAAATTGTCTACAAAGTAGCAGTTTTGACCCTTAAATTGTAATAGCTTTGGTAAATCACCATTCTTGTTAAATTTAGGAGACTATCTTGAGTGCCCACCCTGTCGATGTATTGATTCGAGGCTTGACCTGTCATCCAGTAATTAAGTGCCTGCAATTGTTTTTATTAACAAGCTTATTACTACAAATATCTTCTGTCTATGCTGCAAATAATACCGTACCGGGTATGCTAAATACCCATGCCACACAGAAATCTATCAGTATTGAATGGAATATCACCGGTGATGATAACCACAATGCCGTGTGTCTGGTTAAATACCGAGTGCGTGGCAGTCGTCAGTGGCAAACCATGTTGCCACTTTATCGTGTGGATTTTAATGCTGCTAATACACTGGCGGGTTCAGTGTTATTTTTACAGCCCGGTACTAATTATGAGGTGAATCTTGATTTGAGTGATCCGGAAGGTGGTAGTGACAATCGTACCTTATCTATCATCACACGGCCTGTGCCCAAAAAAGCCCAGCACAGGACAAATCTTTCATGTTGTGCCAGCGAGTGGTGTTGGCACGGGAACAGGAAGTGAAAATAATGTGGCTATACTTAACCGGACACACAACTTAAAATAACTAAAAGATAAAAAGTGTGACCTAAAATGAATGATCAAACAAAAAAAACCGAATAAAAGCTATACATCAGAATTTAAAGAATCAGCTGTCAAATTAGCTAATGAGACGGATCAACCCGTTTCTCAGACTGCCAGGGAGCTAGGTGTTAATGTAAATACTCTACATACCTGGATCAGTAAATATTCCAAACCGGTGAAGACGGTAGCCAATAGAAGTGATGAACACATTTATGATGAAGTAAAACGTCTGAAAAAAGAATTGGCAAAAGTGATTCAGGAGCGTGATTTATTAAAAAGGCCACAGCGTACTTTGCAAGGGAAACTTTGTGAAGTACGCATGGATAACTGATCAGGCTAAAGATTACCCGGTAACGATTCTGTGCCGTTTTATGGATGTTTCCGTAGTTGCTATTATGATTGGGTTACCTCTCCTAAAACGGATAGAGAGAAAGAAAATGAAGCGCTTACTGAGCAGCTAAAAAACTGTTTGAAGACAGTCGCAAGACTTATGGAACCCGTCGTCTTAAAAGAAAACTGGCTGAAAAAGGCGTTCATATAAGCCGCCGGAGAATTGGTCGATTAATGAAAAAAGCCGGTTTGTTTTGTAAAACGAAGAGACGCTTTAAAGCGACGACTAATTCCAAGCATAATAAGCGTATATCTCCAAATTTACTGGAAAGAGAGTTTACTGTCTCTCAACCTGATCGCTACTATGTGGGTGATATTACCTATATTGCCACCAAGGAAGGCTGGTTATATTTAGCGGTTGTCATTGACTTATTCTCTAGGCAAATTGTTGGCTGGTCGATGGATGAGCGAATGAAAGCCAAGCTAGTCAATGATGCTTTACTGATGGCCATATGGAAGCGTAAACCAATGGATGGATTGCTTTGGCATACTGACCGAGGTAGCCAATATGCCTCTGATAGTCATAGAAAAATATTGTCGGATCATAACATAATTCAGTCTATGAGCCGCAAAGGAAATTGCTGGGACAATGCTGTATCAGAGAGCTTCTTTCATAGTTTGAAAACTGAATTGACGCACCATTGTCGATTCAAAACCAGAGTAGAAGCAAAGCAGGCAATATTTGAATATATTGAGGTATTTTATAATCGGGAGCGACTTCATTCGGCTAATGATTATTTGTCACCAGTCGATTATGAAATACAGCAGGAAATAGCTTAAATCGATTGATTGAAGAGGGGTAAAGGCGACATAAATGCCGCCCATTACCGTTGACGGCCATCGGCTCCTCAGCCTGTGCCGTGAAGATATTGTAACAGGATCATTACCGTTGTGAAAATACCTTGGGTGAATGGAACGGCTCTATCGTTCCAGAGGGCAAAGCCCTTTCTCTTCATCTGTTTAAAGTTAACATGAGAAACTAAAATGATAGGAAATACAAAATGACAAAAATCACTTGGACACATCAAAGCTTTGTGTGGTCTTAGTTCGTTCTATTATTGCCGTAATCCTAGTCTTTCCCTGATACAAACTTAAAGGCTTATCACTAAAATCAAGTTTAACAGTTTCAGGCATGGGGTAGTGTATTTTTTTTTGAGCTGCCATTGACTATTGTCAGATAATTCAATTTTACTGGCGATGAGATTATCTTCTAATGGTTGGTTTGAGTTAATATGCCAGGGTTTTTTATATTAATGTCAATGACTAATAAATACTCATCATTTGGTTGTTCTTTTAGCGAGGCAGTAACGACTAGCTTACCCCTAGCACCATAAACAGGTAGTTGATGCTCACCCTGACGTAATTCATGGGCGGCGATATGGAGACTGGAAAAAGCACTGGGTGTTTGCTTTGCATCACTGGCAAAGGCTGATAATATACGTTTGGCATCGTCCTTATATTTTTGTTCACCCGTTCTGCGGGCTAGTCGAAGCAACATTTTTGCTGCAATGGCATTGCCCGATGGCAGAATTTTATCAAAAGCGGATTTGTTACGAATGGGTAAGGGGGCTTTCTTATCAATCGCAGTCTTATAAAAACCGCCTTTTTTAGCATCCCATAGTTGTTGTCGCATCACCTCTAATAATTGTTGTGCACGTTGAAGCCAGAGTGTATTTTGAGTTGCGTCATAGAGGCCGATTAAGGCCTGCAAATAGAAAGCATAATCTTCTAATTGTGCCGGTTCTGAATTATTATGCTTAAAATTTACCCGATACCATGATTGTTGATCATCCTGAGCCATTTTCTGCCAAATGAAGTCAGCGGCTTTTTTCGCCACTGATAGGTATTCTGGGTGCTCTAAGGTTTGGCTAGCCTGTGTCAGAGCACTGATCATTAGCGCATTCCAACTCATAATGATTTTTTCGTCCCGATGGGGTTTGCTACGCTGATTGCGAGCCAGTAATAAGATGGAGCGCAGTTTATCCACATAAGGATAGAACTTTTCCTCCGGTATTTTGAAATCTTGAGCAAAACCAGCGAGTGATTGTGACAGATATAAAATATTATCCTGTTGTAACTCACCATAGGTATCGACAGCAAAATTTCACGGGAAATTTCTTTATCTATTTGTTGCTCATTATTTTTCTCACTATTTTGCTTATAGTTGTAATCATTTAATACTTGTTCAAATTCACCCAATGTCCAAAGGTAATATTTACCTTCTTCACCTTCAGTATCTGCATCCAAAGCGGAATAAAAAACCCCTTCAGGTGAGTGTAATTCGCTTAAAACAAAGTCAAGTGTTTGCTTGGCCACGCGTAAGTAATTTTTATTGGCTGTGAGCTGGTGAGCTGATAAATACAAGGGCACTAATAAAGCCTGGTTATACAGCATTTTTTCAAAGTGAGGAATTTTCCAATAAGGGTCAGTGCTATAACGATGAAAGCCTCCACCTAATTGATCATAAATACCACCACGTGCCATATAGTCCAAACTGGTCGTCAAAGCAGTCAACGAATCATTGTTTTTTACATAATCATAGCGATAGCTATCATCTAAAAATAAGTCTAACCAAGGTTCACGAGGAAATTTCTGACTTTCACCAAAGCCACCATGATAACCATCAGTAAAACTCAATAAATCTTTAATTGCACGTCTTCTGAGTGGTTCATCTAATGAGCTACTCTGCTGATTGCTTTGACTGTGTTGATGCAAATCCTTAATTAATTGTTGAGCTTGCTGAGTTAATTCCTGTTGTTTGTTTTGCCAGTCATTGTTTTGTGTTTGTAACAATTGCTTAAACTCAGTGAAAGAATAATAACCCCCACCAAAAAAAAAGGTTCAGCATTGGGCGTTAAAAATAAACTCATTGGCCAGCCTTGCTGCCCCTGAAAATACTGCACCGCCATGGCATACAATTCATCAATATCAGGACGTCGCTCACGATCCACTTTAATGGCAATAAAATGTTGATTAATGAATTGCGCAATTTCAGGATTATCAAAACTTTCTTTTTCCATACGATGACACCAATGGCAGGTGGCATAGCCAATGGATAGAAAAATAGGCTTGTTTTCTCGTTGGGCTTTTTGTAAAGCCTCTTCACCCCAGGCAAACCAATTGATGGGATTATGGGCGTGTTGTAATAAGTAGGGCGAGTCTTCAAGATCAAACGATTGATATAACAGGGCTGCTTTGTCCCACAAAAATGCTCAGTGTGAGCCTGATAATCGGAATTTTTAGCTTTATAGGCTTGTATCAGCTTATTTTCAAGTTGTGGTGTGATAGGCGTAGAGTGGGCACAAAAGACGTGCCCACGCTACGAAACTAACTTGGTTAAATGTTCATTTTTGTACTTTATCTCATAAATGTTTTCTTAATCGCTTATGATATTAAAAAATAGCATGAATGTTTACTGGGGTAGTCGTTATGAAATACAAAAAAAGCATCAGCATATCGTTGCAGCACTATTATTAGTCCCGTTCTTTATTGTTTTGAGCGGTACACAAGCAATTGCTGCAACGGCTGTATCAAACACGGGCATGACCAGTCATTTAAAACTGTCTATCATGACCACTGCCAATGACGTCATTGCCCCCTCAATTCCTAAGCAGCTCAAGTCAATATCGGCCAATAATAGCTCTCAAGTTATCATTCAATGGAATGCCGCCAGTGACAATATTGCGGTATCAGCCTATCGTGTTTACCGCAATGGACGCTTGTTAAGTAATGTCCGCCCCTTTGCTGACAGTCACGACAAAAATTCAGGCACACTGACTTTTTCAAGTGGATACTCACCTTACCTCCCTATGCTTCTACGCTGACAGCGGGTCAAGCGTATGCGGGTAATACCAATAATATCATCTTATGGTTTGATCTAGAGTCACTGAAAGGCAAGCTCATCAGCAGCGCTGAATTAAAACTAACCACCACCGCACAATATACCAATAGTGATTCCGTGCATGGCCTATTCGCCGTGACCACGACACAATGGGATAATACTGCTCCAGTTCAGGGGTTGGCTGCACAGTATCCCAATGATAAAGGCATTGCCAATCATCCTGATGTGTATTTGCACGATTCATTTGATAGCAATGATGTCGTGGATGGAGGACAATATTTATCGCCTACGGCAACCGGTGGTCATGCCAAAAACTATTGGTCATGTGATGATTTATCCCCCGTTGGCCGACAAAAGATGGCAGTCAATCGACTCCTGCACCCGGCATTCCCGGCTATAAAGCAATGGATAATGGCAATGCGCTCTGCCTGCGAATCAAATATGAAGACGGGCCTCCCAATACTCAGGGTTTGGGAAATTATGGGGTCAGTATTGGCGAGAAAGTAGGTAATTTTTCAACCAGCAGCAAACCGACGAATTGTTTGTGCGGATCTACATCTTTCTCAGTGAAACCTGGGGTGAAAACATTAAACAACAAGGTGGCAAACGTCCTGGTGGTATCTCTGGACGACAAGTTAACACAGCCTATGCCGCAGGCTGGGGCAGTCGAACCACTAACGGCGCTAATGGTTGGTCTGCCCGTGGCGGTTATGCCGAAGAAGTTCCCTTTGGCAATAATCCATTAGAGGGCTATACCCCATTCACCACCTATTTATATCATGCCGATCAAAGTGGTGCTTATGGTGATGCTATCCGGTGGAACAAAACCCCCAATGGTTTGATCAAAAAGGTCAATGGCATAGCATTGAGCAACAAGTCACCATGAATACCCGCGATGGCAAAAACATCAAAGGTTCATCCGGTGCCAAAGATGGCATAGTCCGAGGCTGGGTTGATGGTCGTTTGGTGTTTGAAAAAAACCAATGTGCGTTTCACTGACATGGACTACATTAATATTGATGTCGCCGACTTTGGTTTATATTATGGCGGTGTTAAAAACACCCCCTATGATCAACACATGGCCATTGATAATATCGTGATTTCCAAATCCTATATCGGCCCGATGAAAAGGCAATAAGCTCAGGCTAATATAAATACTGTTTTACTTGCTCATAGTTTTCCAATACCAGTTGCTGTGCTTCGGGAGACTGTTCGGGGAGGCTGGGTGTCATGCGCAAATATTGCAAATAATAGTTGGCCAGTGCTGCCCGAGTCGTGATTTCTAAGGTTTGCTTCTTCATATTATAATCACGAGCAATAATACTTTGTTGAAATTCAGACAAACGTGGATCGGGAATAATGTTTAAGATAATGTGTGTGTTCCATGCGATATCACCCTCAACCCCATGCTCCGAAGGCAATACTACTTCGGGCACCGAACTAATACGAGACAAAACAAAATCACGATAATCATTGTTTTTTCACAATGCGCACGTACATGCCAGCGATAACCCGAATACACCAATGAATGAGGAGTGATAACACGCCCTTCATCTGTGCCAGAGGTAAAAGATGAATACTGAATATCAAGTCGGTCAATCTGATAGATTGCAGCAATAATCGGGCGAATATTTTCAGGTACAATATGTCTTGCAGGTGAAAAAATGACTTCTGTATTAGCTGCCTCCATTTTCAAATAGCTGAGATGAGCGCTTAAATCATTGTTACTATTAAGCAATTGCATATATTCATCAAAAGAGCCCGGGCTTAAAATTGTCAGTGGGCTTAAAACCTTTGAGGTGTTTGTCATAAACCAAATTCTCATCTGATATTTCAGTTCTATAACGTTCAATAATTTTCGAGCCCTGTTGACGTCAATCGCAAACGCATTGACTAAATGAGTCGCTGTTAAACGACCTTCCCATAATGCCATGATTTCTATCAATTGATATTTGAGTAACAAACTTAAACTATAGGTTTCTTGATTACCCACAAAGCTCCGCCATATTTCGATAATTATACTATAATTATACTATAATTATACTATAATTATACTATAATTATACTATAATTATACTATAATTATACTATACTATTAAAGTATAGATTATGTGTGGAGTAGAATGATGTCAAAAAATAAAATTCAGTTTCAAGAAGGTTATAGTTTATTTGAGCTTTTTTAATGATTATGGCACTGACAAACAGTGCCGACAAATATATTTAAATGGAAATTTCCTGATGGATTTGTTTGCCCAGAGTGTGGCAATAAGACTTATTGCACTCTAGAACATCGCCATCTTTATCAGTGCCACCATTGTCATCATCAGACATCAGCAACCTGTGGGACAATATTTGATAGTACCAAACTGCCTTTATCTAAGTGGTTTTAGCGATTCATCTTATGACTCAATTGAAGACAGCGGTTTCAGCATTAGAATTAAAGAGACAGCTTAAGGTAAGCTACAATACAGCCTGGAGTATGAAACAAAAGATCATGCAGGTTATGAAAGAACGTGATGACAGTAAACCTTTATCAGGCATCATTCAAATTGATGATGCCTACTGGGGTGGTGAGCACAGAGGCGGCTCCAGAGGTCGTGGTTCAGAAAATAAAACACCGTTCGTTGCAGCCGTTTCTACTAATGAAGATGGACACCCGATTGCAATGAATTTAAATGTGCTTAAAGGGTTTAAATCCAGTGAAATAAAACGATGGGCACAAACTCATTTAACACCTGGAAGTACTGTTTACTCAGATGGGTTAAATTGTTTTCCTGCAGTTAAAGAAGCTGACTGTAAGCATGTTCCAATCGTCACGGGTGGTGGTGCGGCAAGTGTTGATAAAATTGAGTTTATCTGGGTTAACACTATGATAGGTAATATTAAAAACTCTATGAAGGGAAGCTATCATTCCATTAATCAAGAAAGTCTATGCTTATATGAGTAGCAACGTCTGCTACTGAATATAAAACCAATTCATTTGTTATTTATTGAGTGATTATTATGTCGATTGTGACTAAAGAACAATTTTTAAAACTCGCCAGCGAAGGCTATAATCGTATTCCGGTTGTGCATGAAATTCTGGCAGATTTAGATACCCCCCTCAGCGCCTATCTCAAGTTAGCCTCAGGCCCATACTCCTATTTATTAGAATCTGTCCATGGCGGTGAAAAATGGGGGCGTTATTCCATTATTGGATTGCCATGTAAAACCATTATCACTGTTGATGACGGACTGATTAAAGTCACCCATGATGGTCAGCTTATTGATGAGTTGTCTCATGATGATCCCCTAGCCTGGATTGAAGAGTATCAGCAACAATACAATATCCCCGAACATCTTTCAGAGCAGTCTGATTTGCCTCGTTTTACCGGTGGCTTAGTCGGTTATTTTGGCTATGAAACCATTGGTTATATTGAACCTCGATTAAAAAATACGCATAAAGATGATCCTCTGGGCACACCGGACATTTTATTAATGGTGTCAGAAGAAGTACTGGTGTTTGATAATCTCAGTGGCAAGCTTTACCTTATAGTGCATGCGCATTTTGATGCTCAGGATGTAGTGCAAGATGCCGTCGCCCATGCTGAACAGGAATGGACGAAAGCGACGCAACGTCTGAAGGCCTTGGCAAATCAATTACGCCAGTCGGATACAGCCTATCAAGCGCATTCAAAAGTCACTCAGGTGAAAGAAAGCGATTTTGTTTCGGGTTTTACTGAAGCGGGCTTTAAAAAAGCCGTGGCACGTATTAAGGAATATATTGTTGAAGGAGATGCTATGCAGGTGGTAGTTTCTCAGCGCATGTCGATTCCTTTTAATGCACCACCGTTAGATTTATACCGTGCTTTAAGAAGTTTAAATCCATCGCCCTATATGTATTTTCTGGATTTGGCTGAGTTTCATATTGTCGGTTCTTCGCCAGAGATTTTGACCCGTGTTGAAGACGGTAAAATTACTGTTCGTCCTATTGCCGGCACTCGACCCAGAGGCAAAACTGATGCAGAAGACAAGCAATTAGAGCAGGATTTACTGTCCGATCCGAAGGAATTGGCAGAGCATTTAATGTTAATTGATTTGGGGCGTAATGATGCCGGTCGGGTCTCTGAAATTGGCACGGTGAAATTAACAGATAAGATGATTATTGAGCGCTATTCACATGTGATGCACATTGTGTCTAATGTTGAAGGTGAGTTGAATAAGAATATGAGTACTATGGATGCACTGAAGGCGACTTTTCCTGCGGGCACTGTCAGTGGCGCACCGAAGATTCGTGCGATGGAAATCATCAATGAATTAGAACCTGTGAAGCGGGGTATTTATTCCGGTGCGGTGGGTTATATTTCCTGGTCGGGCAATATGGATACGGCGATAGCCATTCGTACCGCAGTGATTAAAGATAAGCAACTACATATTCAGGCAGGGGCAGGCATTGTCGCTGATTCGGTGCCGCAAAATGAATGGGATGAGACGATGAATAAAGGTCGAGGCGTTTTTCGTGCGGTAGCCATGGCTGAATGTGGTTTGGATTCTAATGCTAATGAACAATGTAAGCAGGAGAAATAATATGCTGATAATGATCGATAACTATGACTCCTTTACTTATAATCTGGTGCAGTATCTGGGCGAATTAAAAGCGGATGTTAAGGTGTATCGTAATGATGAAATTACGGTGACTGAGATTGAGCAAATGGCACCGGATCACTTGATGATTTCTCCGGGGCCTTGTACGCCGAATGAAGCGGGAATTTCTATTGCAGCGATTGAAAAATTCTCTGGTCAGATCCCTATTTTAGGGGTTTGTTTGGGACATCAAAGTATTGGTCAGGCTTTTGGCGGTAAGATTGTTCATGCCCGTGAGATCATGCATGGTAAGACCTCGATGATGCATCATAATAATAAGGGTGTATTTAAGGGCTTGCCTTCGCCTTTTGAAGCTACGCGTTATCATTCTTTGGTGATTGACAAGGCTAGCTTGCCAGATTGTTTGGAAATTACGGCTTGGACGGAAGATGAGCAGGGGAATATGGATGAAATTATGGGCGTTCGTCATAAGGAGCTGGCTATTGAAGGGGTGCAGTTTCATCCGGAATCGATATTGAGCCAGCATGGACATCAGATGTTGCAGTCGTTTTTGGATATGTAGTTGATAGTTGTTGCGTTGTTAATTGGAGTTTTTAAATTAGCAGTGTGAAGGCTATGGGTACTTGTTTAAGTGACCGTAGGGTGGGCATGGCTTTTTGTGCCCACGCTGAAAGTGTACATATTAAGCGCTTGAGTCAGCGTGGGCAGATAAAGCCATGCCCACCCTACGGTTCTTTATATAAAAAAACTTATTTACGGATGGGCACTTGTTAGATTTTTCAAATGTAAAGATAAATTGGCTTATTTGAGCTGTCCCGAAACAAGCACCAGTTTGTTTAGGAACAATGAAGCAAACTGGTGGGCACTGCCCGCCATCGGTATTAATGTATAGCATTAAAATAAAGGTTAAAAACCAATGGATATTAAAACAGCCATCGCAAACGCTGTCGAAAAACAAGATATTTCTATCCTTGACATGGAACACGTCATGCGTGAGATCATGACCGGAGAAACGACTTCAGCACAAATAGCCGCTTTATTGGTTGCTTTACGCATGAAAGGTGAAACGGTTGATGAATTGACTGCTTCTGCGAGTGTGATGCGTGAACTGGTTACACCGGTTAAAGTTTCCGGCGAACACATAATCGATATCGTTGGTACGGGCGGTGATGGCTTACATACCTTCAATGTTTCTACCACCTCTTGCTTTGTTGTTGCCGCAGCGGGTGGTACAGTGGCCAAGCATGGTAATCGCTCTGTGAGCAGTACTTCTGGTAGTGCTGATATTCTGGAAGCAGCAGGTATCAATTTGAATATTAGTTCCCATCAAGTCGAACAGTGTATTGAAGAATTAGGCATTGGTTTTATGTTTGCGCCCTTGCATCATAGTGCCATGAAACATGCTATTGGGCCGCGCAAAGAAATGGCTATTCGCACGATGTTTAATCTGCTTGGACCTCTGACTAATCCAGCGGGTGCGCCCAATCAATTGTTGGGTGTGTTTGCTAAGCAGTGGTTAGTGCCTTTGGCTCAGGTGTTAAAAAATCTAGGCAGCGATCATGTCATGGTAGTACATTCTGCGGATGGTATGGATGAGATCAGTATGGCGGGCGAAACCTTTGTTTGTGAATTAAAGCAGGGTGAGTTGAGTGAATATTCTATTACGCCTGAACAGTTTGGTATGAGTCGTGGCAATATAGATGACATTATGGTGAATAGTGCTGAAGAATCTTTGCAGGTGGTGCAGTCGGTGTTGTCTGATCAGGCGGGTGCGGCCAGAGATATTGTGACCTTGAATTCTGGTGCAGCTATTTATTGTGCAGGCCTGAGTGAGTCATTGGAAGCGGGTGTTGATAAGGCGCGTGAAGCCATTGCTTCGGGTGCGGCTAAGGATAAGATGGCTCGTTTGGCCAGTTTAACGCAGTCTTTTTTGTAAATATGGCAAACGTAGGGCGGGCTGGCTTTATCTGCCCACGCGGAATGAATATAAACTTTGGGACTGCGTGGGCAGATAAAGCCATGCCCACCCTACGAGTTCAGAATAAACATTAGTTAAACAAGTAAGAAGTTATTATGAATAATACAAATCCACCGGATATTTTAGTTAAAATTTTAGATCGTAAGCGTGAGGAAGTGGATGCTTTATGTGCAGCTAAATCCTTAGCAGATGTAAAAGCGGCTCTGGATGGAGTGGCGGATACGCGTGGTTTTGTGCAGGCGATTGAAACTAAAATTAATGCCGGTCAATCGGCGGTGATTGCGGAAATAAAAAAAGCCTCGCCAAGCAAAGGGCTGATTCGGGAAAACTTTGTGCCTGCTGAAATTGCACAATCTTATGAGCAAGGCGGTGCAGCATGTTTGTCGGTCTTGACGGATATTGATTTTTTTCAGGGTAGTGATGCTTATTTGCAACAGGCGAGAGCTGCTTGTTCATTGCCGGTATTGCGTAAAGACTTTGTTATTGATACTTATCAGATTTATGAAGCACGTTTAATGGGTGCGGATGCAATTCTATTAATTGTCGCTTGTCTCAGTGATGCGCAATTGAGTGAGTTTGCTGCCTTGGCAGATGAACTGTCACTTGATGTGTTAGTGGAAGTACATGATTTAGCTGAGTTGGAGAGGGCTTTGAAGTTGCCGACACGCTTGCTGGGCATTAATAATCGTAATTTACGCACCTTTGAAACAACTTTGAATACCACCATTGAATTATTAGATAAAATTGCTGATGATCGTATTGTGGTGACTGAAAGTGCCATTCATTTGCCTGAAGATGTGGCCTTGATGAAGAGTCATCAGGTCAATGCCTTTTTGGTCGGTGAGTCGTTTATGCGCGCTGAGCAACCGGGTGAAAAACTTGCTGAGCTTTTTTTCTAAGCCCTTACATGTCTGATAATATACCATCTGCTCATAAAATCAGCTCCTTTTCATCGTCATCAGAATGGCTCGCCTACGATAAGGCGCATCTCTGGCATCCCTATACCAGCATGAGCGATCCTCTGCCGACTTATCCTGTTGAATCCGCTCATGGTGTGCGCCTTAAATTAGCTGATGGTCGTGAGTTAATTGATGGGATGTCTTCCTGGTGGGCGGCAATTCATGGTTATAATCATTCCGTATTAAATGCTGCTTTGGAGCAGCAAATTCAGTCCATGTCTCATGTGATGTTTGGTGGTTTGACGCATTTGCCTGCGGTCACTTTAGCGAAAAAATTAATTGAATTGACGGCTGAACCATTGCAGCATGTTTTTTTTGCTGATTCAGGCTCTGTGGCGGTGGAAGTGGCGATAAAAATGGCCATGCAATATTTTCAGGCGCAGGGGAAAACGAGTAAGCAAAAACTGCTCACCGTGCGCAGCGGTTATCATGGTGATACCCTGGGTGGTATGTCGGTTTGCGATCCGCTTAATGGCATGCATCAGTTATTTCAAGGGATTTTAGCACAACATTTTTTTGCTCCTGAGCCCCATTGTGCAGAGGATGGATCGAGTAATATTGCTGAACTGGAACAACTTTTACAACAGCATCAAGCTGAAATAGCAGCAGTGATCATTGAGCCTCTGGTTCAGGGGGCGGGCGGTATGCGTTTTTATTGCCCGGAATATTTACAGCAGCTCAGAGCGATCTGTGATGACTATGATGTGTTGCTTATTTTAGATGAAATAGCGACTGGTTTTGGGCGAACGGGAAGCCTCTTTGCCTATGAACAGGCAGGTATTGTACCTGACATTCTATGTCTGGGTAAGGCATTAACAGGGGGCTATTTAACGCTGGCCGCAACGATGACAACGCAAAAAGTGGTACAGGGAATCAGTGCTGATGGCGCGGGTATCTTAATGCATGGGCCAACGTTTATGGCCAATCCTTTAGCCTGTCAGGTGGCCAATGCCAGTATTGAGCTACTCTTGTCGAGTGACTGGAAAAATTCTATTGCTCGCATAGAAGCACAATTGCAGGATGAGTTGGCTATTTGTCGAAGTTTAGATTGTGTTGAAGACGTGCGGGTTAAGGGCGCTATTGGTGTTGTGGAATTAAAAGAGTCGGTTGATATGAAAACCATGCAAGCAGACTTTGTTGCCCTAGGCGTGTGGATTCGCCCCTTTAATAAGTTAGTCTATATTATGCCCCCGTTTATTATCGAAACTAAGGACTTAAGCAAATTGACCCGCGCAATATATCAAGTCTTGAGTAAATAAAAACGTAGGGTGGGCAGATAAAGCCATGCCCACCCTACTATTTACGCATGGACACTAATTAAAAATCTCAGCAGATTTAATCGTATCAATCGGGATATGATAGGTAATATTCCCCGAACGTAAACGCGTGACCACCTTATAAATCCTTGGATGATCGATCTTTAATTTTCCCTTAAATGTTTTGTCTTTAGTGGTCACGAGCTTGATTCTAAAACCATTGAAATTAACAAGATTCTCTATAGCAACAGGACGATATTTTTTAATAATGATCGCTTGTTTTTTCTTGATTTGATCCGGCGTTTCTAACTCAACTTCTTTATTGGTTGCGGACTCGATGAGTTTTTCTTTGTCAACATGAATAGAAATTTCATTAATGCGTTTATTGTTAACGAATAGTTTTAGGCGGACAAACTGAATAAAATCGTTAGGTTCAAAAGTCACAATTTCTTCAGTACCAGTGAGATCACTGAGATCGGCTTTTAAGGTAATTGTACCGTGGGTTTTGAGAATGGTTTTATAGGCATTGAGCAAACCTTCTTCGGCTTCCACACCATAGGATAATAAATATTCTTCTACTTGAAGGGTATGTTCATTGATATATTCATCAATGCTTAGTTTGCTTTTGCTGGCGCAAAAACGATTTTTTCTTTCAATATAAGAGTCATCGGAAATTTCCAGTGTTATATCTCCAGGCTGTATCGTCTTGTTCGTAAATGAATTGAGATCACGAACTCCTGTTAATTCACCACTGATATTGATGCGGCTAAAGTCTCGAATGTCATTGTTTAGTGTGTAATTGAGGGTTTTTTTACGGGCGTTGAAGTGGTATTTTAATAAAATATCACTGGTGAGAGTATCATAGCCCATTTTTGCCAATGCCTGACTACCGATACGATAAACATCACCACAGGCAAGGGTGGAAAAAACTTCCATTTGTGTGGGTTCAATGTCTGGGTTATCAATCATTTTCATGAGTTTGCCGGTGAGATTGACGGAAGCACCGGTGATGATCAAATTTAAAGATTCAGGTATTTGTTTATTTTCCAATTGATTGTTTAAAGTGATTAGGGTCATAAGATCCGGCGCAATAAATTGCACGGATTCTATGGAAATACTATCATCAAATAGTGGTAGGTAGACTTTAATGCCAGTGACTGTGGCGCTGCCAGCAAATGAGGTTTTTATTTCATCATAAGAAATTTGTGCGAAAGGTTTGGCATGAAAAATCTGATTATCGACAAACTGCTGGGTGAAATACCATAAGCCACCCTTAAGAGCGCCAAAAGAGACGATACTAATAACAAACAAAGCAATGACAATTTTTTTCATTGGTATCCTTGGATGAACAAAAAAATAGCGATTTAATATTTAACTAATACCACGAAGGCTTGTTTTCAGGTACTTCTAATAAGGCTTTGATATTCGCTGCAATAATATGATAGCCAATATTACCATAAAGTCGCTGTCTGCCCTCATTAAAAACAAAAGAGGGGCTGCCCTCAATTAATTTTTGTTTATCATTAGTGGTGCAGGATGATAAAGCGGCCATTCCTTCACCATTGTTTAGCAGTTTTTCAATAGGGCTTCTAGGGATATTAAGTTGTTCTGCAATACGCATGAGTTGAGTATTGTTGGAAATATCCAGAGCATCGCGAAAATAAGCGAGTCGAACTAGCCAATCGGCTTGTCCCATCAGGCTTGTTTGTGGATCTGAAGAGGCAATTTCGCCGCATTGCTCCAATAGCTGGATGGATTTTAAAAATAAATGACATGAAGCAGAAGAATAAGGCAGGTTTTTTAGGCCAATTTCAGGGTGTACTTCAATATGCGGGAATTTTTTTTGTAACTGCAGCATGGCTGTATTGTAGCCTTGCAAGTCACCTTTGTTAGCCCAGTTTGTTTCTATGATGTGTCAACACTTTTCCGGACAGTTTTCTAAATATTTTTTTGGCTGTTTCAAGTGATTTTTGTCATTTTGTATTTCCTATCATTTTAGTTTCTCATGTTAACTTTAAACAGATGAAGAGAAAGGGCTTTGCCCTCTGGAACGATAGAGCCGTTCCATTCACCCAAGGTATTTTCACAACGGTAATGATCCTGTTACAATATCTTCACGGCACAGGCTGAGGAGCCGATGGCCGTCAACGGTAATGGGCGGCATTTATGTCGCCTTTTACCCCTCTTCAATCAATCGATTTAAGCTATTTCCTGCTGTATTTCATAATCGACTGGTGACAAATAATCATTAGCCGAATGAAGTCGCTCCCGATTATAAAATACCTCAATATATTCAAATATTGCCTGCTTTGCTTCTACTCTGGTTTTGAATCGACAATGGTGCGTCAATTCAGTTTTCAAACTATGAAAGAAGCTCTCTGATACAGCATTGTCCCAGCAATTTCCTTTGCGGCTCATAGACTGAATTATGTTATGATCCGACAATATTTTTCTATGACTATCAGAGGCATATTGGCTACCTCGGTCAGTATGCCAAAGCAATCCATCCATTGGTTTACGCTTCCATATGGCCATCAGTAAAGCATCATTGACTAGCTTGGCTTTCATTCGCTCATCCATCGACCAGCCAACAATTTGCCTAGAGAATAAGTCAATGACAACCGCTAAATATAACCAGCCTTCCTTGGTGGCAATATAGGTAATATCACCCACATAGTAGCGATCAGGTTGAGAGACAGTAAACTCTCTTTCCAGTAAATTTGGAGATATACGCTTATTATGCTTGGAATTAGTCGTCGCTTTAAAGCGTCTCTTCGTTTTACAAAACAAACCGGCTTTTTTCATTAATCGACCAATTCTCCGGCGGCTTATATGAACGCCTTTTTCAGCCAGTTTTCTTTTTAAGACGACGGGTTCCATAAGTCTTGCGACTGTCTTCAAACAGTTTTTTAGCTGCTCAGTAAGCGCTTCATTTTCTTTCTCTCTATCCGTTTTAGGAGAGCTAACCCAATCATAATAGCAACTACGGGAAACATCCATAAAACGGCACAGAATCGTTACCGGGTAATCTTTAGCCTGATCAGTTATCACCGGTTTGGAATATTTACTGATCCAGGTATGTAGAGTATTTACATTAACACCTAGCTCCCTGGCAGTCTGAGAAACGGGTTGATCCGTCTCATTAGCTAATTTGACAGCTGATTCTTTAAATTCTGATGTATAGCTTTTATTCGGTTTTTTTGTTTGATCATTCATTTTAGGTCACACTTTTTATCTTTTAGTTGTTTTAAGTTGTGTGTCCGGTTAAGTATAGCCACATTACTAATGTCTGGTGCATATCAACAAATAAAGGCGTATAGCAATAATCAATTGCTACCTGCTCGGCAAATTGCTTTTTTATTTCATCTATTTTTATTTTGGAAGAATATGCCCAAATGCACAGGACATCAGAGTAGTAAGTAATGGAAATACTCATGGTTTGAACCTATAACGCGTAATGATTAACGTGTGCCAAAAATTACAATGGTTTTGCCTTTGACATAAATTAAGTTTTGCTCTTCAAGAATTTTCAGGACTCTACCGGCCATTTCACGTGAACAACCGACGATTTTTCCCAGTTCTTGACGAGTGATTTTAATTTGCATACCATCAGGATGTGTCATGGCATCGGGTTGTTTGGCTAGCTCTAATAAAGTGCCAGCAATACGTCCAGTGACATCTAAAAAGGCCAAGTCACCCACTTTACGACTGGTTTTACGTAAACGATTGGCAATTTGTGTGGATATTTCAAACAGCACATCTGGAATGTTTTGGCGTAGGCCATTAAATTTGCTATAGCTTATCTCGGCAATTTCACTATCGGTTCTGGCTTTAACCCAGGCGCTACGATTGGCAGGTTGTGAAAATAAGCCCATTTCACCAAAAAAATCACCATCATTTAGGTAGTCGAGCACGATTTCATGATCGTCCTTATCTTCTAATAAAACAGAAACGGAGCCTTTAACAATATAGTATAAGGTATCTGATTCAGTGCCGGCATGAATAATGGTTTTCTTGCTCGGATATTTTCGCTTGTGGCAATGAGTCAAAAATTCGGTAATGGCAGGGTTTTCTTCTTTTAGATTTATTATTGACATACTAGTCTGCTTTAACTTTATGGTTGATTTGGATAATTCCAAAATGACGGTTGTGGCCAATCTTTATACAAAAAGTGTATTGCAAAAGAAAAAGTTATTGAGCCTCATGCTCATCTCTATAATAGAATAGCATGAAAATAGAAAAGTGCGATAATTTAATCAGAAATCTTTAGTTGATGTCACATTTAAGTGCTTAATAAAGTAGATATTAAGCTACGAGTCATGAAATAATGTTGCCCTGTGTTTTATAGAAAAAAAAGGCTAAGTCGATGGATGTAAAAATAAAGTGGGTTGAAGACATGATGTTTATGGGGCAGTCTGGCAGTGGTCATGCTGTGGTCATGGATGGGCCGCCAGATTTAGGCGGCCGCAACATGGGGATTCGTCCTATGGAGATGATGTTGATGGGACTCGGGGGATGCACTTCATTTGATGTGATGCTTATTCTTAAACGCTCACGCCAGGATGTCACTGATTGTGTGGCGGAATTAAATGCACAAAGAGCAGAAACCGACCCCAAAGTATTTACCAAAATTCATATTCACTTTGTGATTAGTGGCAATAATTTGAAAGAAAAAATGGTGGAACGTGCAGTGGAATTATCGGCAACCAAGTATTGTTCGGCTTCTATTATGCTGGCGCAAACGGTGGAAATTACTCATGATTATGAGATTGTTGAAACAAGATAAATAGTAGAGCCAAAATGATTGTAGGCGTAGCGTGGGCACAAAAAGCATGCCCACCCTACTACTGAACTCAGGTTAATTAAGGTGCGTAAAATAAATATCAAAGCGGTGTTTTTTCATATTCATCGACAATGATGGTTTTTGTTGATTGAGATAAGGTGCTTTTATGGGGCGCTTAACGACAACTCGCTTTTTGGCTAGCGGCAGGCAAGCAGTCAAGAGTTCACCGCTGTCATCATCATTGCCTATCAGTTGTTGAAAGGCTAACATTTCTTTTTTTACCAATGCCGATTTCTTTCTATGAGGAAACATCGGATCTAAATAAATCACATCAGGCTGGGCAATTAACTGATCAGTAAAAAAAGAGCTACCGGGTTTGAAGTGAATAAAGTCTTTATTGTCGCTGTTATTGCTGTTGTGACTATTATTTTGGACATGGATTAATTCGCGGGCATCGCCATAAATTAGTGTCATGCGAGCGATGATTTCAGCAATGGATGTATCACTTGTGGCGCGTTGTAGCGCATTACTCAAAAGTGCAGCAGATATTGGCGAGCGCTCCATCATGATGACTTGTGCACCCAGTGAAGCAAAGACAAACGCATCCTTGCCCATACCGGCCGTCGCATCAAGAATGAGTGGGTTGCTGTCTTTGTTTAAGCCAACGGCTTTGGCAATCGTTTGACCTTTACCGCCACCAAAAAGCCGTCTATGTGCAACTTGTCCTGTGGCAAAATCAATTGCAATAGGGCCGGGTGATTTTTTATCTGTTTGCAGTAATTGTAGTCGTTGTGGTGTGAGTTGTAGCTGAAAATTTTCGGTGTCAGCCTGATCGGCCATTGAGACAAAATGAAAGCCCCATTGTTGAGCAAGGTCTTTGGCTGCTTTATATAAGTCCGTTTGTGTGGCAGTAATGCGTATCATCGTACCCGAAAAATACCCGAAAATTAAATTGCTTGAGAAATAAAAAAAGCTGTAACAGATTAACTGTTACAGCTTTTTTATAAAGGCTGTGTGCTCGGCTATCAAGCTTGATAGCCGAGTCACTCTAGCTTACTAATTGCTTAGTTGTTGCTAGTGTCGATGTCGATAACAACACGACGGTTTTCAGCACGACCTTCTTTAGTAGAGTTATCAGCGATAGGATCGCTTTCGCCCTTACCTTCAGCAACAAAAGTAGCTTGTGCGCCAATTGAGTTCAGGAAGTTAATAACTGCTTCAGCACGTCTTACAGAAAGGCTCTGGTTATAAGCTTCTGGGCCAGTACTATCAGTGTGGCCTGTTACTAGAACAGTTTCTGTTTTATGACAACCTTCAGGTACTTCTGCACGGATGAAATCTCTTGCTTCTTCTAGCTTTGACTTATCAATGTCACTAACTGTAGTGCTGTCAAATGCGAAGTGCAGGTTTTTCAGAACAATAATATCTGGACATGCAGGCGCACTATCAGTCATAACAACTTCTTTAACGTCATTAGCAACGATAACTTCAGCAACGCCCATTTTCTTTTCGTAACCACATTCTTCTAGTTTAACATCAGTGGCAGCGAAACGATCACGCCAGCACTCACCATAACTATTTTTCCACACTTCACCATAAGATGTAGTGACATAATTTTCAACAAAACCATCACCCCCAGCAGTGGCTGAAGCTGATACAATACCTATAGCTAAACCAATAGCTGACATAGCAAATAGCTTTTTCATAGACATAACGATCCCTTTTCTTTTAAAAATGATTTATCATGTTCTAGGATAGCTTGCTATATCAGATGTTGCAAGGGAAATATTAAATTTTTAGGGTTTTAGTAGAATATTGATGCTTAATTATATTGTTTTTTTTTCTATAGCCGGATTAATCTGGTATTGGTGGAATTCTGTGAGTGCTTACGAGGTCGCTTATGGGCAGGCAAAATCAGCCTGCGCAAGGCTGGAACTGCAGTTTCTTGATGATACGCTGGATGTGATAAAGCTACGCTTATGTCGTCATCCTCATGGCTATATGCAATTGTGTAGAGTCTATGAATTTGAGTTCAGTAGTGATGGCGATAGCCGTTATAAAGGCTATGTCAAACTCAGTGGCACTAAGTTTGAGGGGATCGATATGGATGCTTATCGTATTGATTAGTCCCTAAGGATATATACCCCAGTATCATGGGTATAGTTGCAGGGGTGGTTCCTGTAGAATAGCGAGTTGTTCTTTGAGTTGCAAAATATGCTCACCCCAAAATTGTTCCGTGTTAAACCATGGAAAAGCTCTTGGGAAGGCAGGATCATCCCAGCGTTTGGCCAACCAACCGGCATAATGGACGATTCTCATGCTGCGCAGTGATTCAATCAGATTGATTTCACTGCGGTCAAAATCACAAAACTCTTCGTAGCCTTCTAATACTTCTCGTAATTGCATTTCCTGTTCCTGGCGTTCACCGGAAAGTAGCATCCAAAGATCCTGAATCGCAGGGCCATTACGACTATCATCAAAATCAACAAAGTGCGGGCCATTGTCTGTCCATAAAATATTGCCCGGATGACAATCACCGTGGAGGCGAATTAATTGCGGTGCAAACTGTTTGTAGTTGCTTTGCACGTGATGCAAAATATCACTGACAATGGCTTTATAGGAGTCAACAAATAGCGCTGGCATAAAGTCATGTTCAAGGATGTATTCAAAGGGTCGCATGATAAATGATTCAATCGACAGGGTAGGGCGGTGTTGGAATTGACACGCTTTTCCCACTGCATGAATGCGTCCCATTAATTTGCCTAACCAATAGAGGTGATCCATATCGGTCAGTTCTGGTGCGCGTCCCCCTCGGCGCAAATACAGTGCAAAGCGATAGCCTTTATAATCAAAGAGACTTTCATTGTCTAAAAAAATAGGCGGTACTGCAGGGATATCCAGTTCGTGCAGTTCCTGAGAGAAAAGATGTTCTTCTAATATTTGCTCGTTACTCCACCGCCCGGGGCGATAAAATTTGGCAATAATGGGAGCTTCTTCTTCAATACCAACCTGATAAACCCGGTTTTCATAACTATTGAGTGCCAATATCCGGGCGTCGGATAAATAACCTTTGCTTTCAACAGCATTGAGCACTGCATCGGGATCGAGTTTGGAATAATCTTCAATTGAGTCGGTCATTGCTTGCCTATTGATCGTGTTATAAGTAATTATGGGTGTAAAAAATCATGAACTATATCAGTAAAACTCCCGTATCAGATTGTGCTTTGTAATACTCTGAGTAGTTACTAAATTTATAAAGTTTTAAAAAAAGAGCCGATTGCCTGACTCAGTTGTGGCGAACGTTCCGGAGAACGAAAAGCCGCTAAAATAACCTCCCGTAGCCCCGGAATAAACATGAGGTCAGCGACAATCGCTTTAAATGCACCGGGATATTCGCTCTCAGCAAGTGCCAGAGCTTCAAGGAAATCGGGTAGTATTTCCGGCTGAGTGACTGCGTGCCAGCTACGACCAGCCAGACTGGCGAGTAATTCAATATCAGCTTTAACCGCTGAGCCTAATACAGTTTGTAATAATTTAATTTGCTTGTCTGAAACGCTTGCTTGTGCGTTTGCTCGTGTTATGGCAAGACACCATTGATTAAGTTCCGCTGGTGCATTGCTCAATAGGGTGTTCAGGCGCTGGAAAATAATATCGCTCATGTCGTGGCTAATCTTATAATTTTCCAAGCAACTACAAAGTGCAGTAAAAGGTTCGATGGGAAGCTGAGATAGGGCATTGTTGATCAGCTTTTCATTATTATATTTAAGAGTGTCGCTTTCATCCAGACGAGCACAAATATCTGCAAAACCTTGTATGCCTAATGATTGCCAGTCATTGTCATGCTTGGTGTCGTCTGCTATTTTGGCCAGATAATTTTGCGTGCTGGAATAAAACTCAGAGGTCGGTAAATTTAATTGCTTATGTACCATGGCATGAAAATTGGCCATTTGCTCAGGCTTGGGAGTAAAACCATAGGGGTTATCTTGCATCGCTTTTTGCAATGCGTTCAGCTTATCTTCAGTATTATCGCTTTTTTGCTCCTGAGATAAGGTGAGATAATTCCCCAGCACTTCAAATAGACGGCGCAAAAAATCATCACGGGCAGCGAGATTCAGTTTTGCCTGCTCATCTAATGGTAATTTAATAAACCAGACATGCTGTTGCGCTTCATTGGCTTGCAGATCGACTTTGTTTTCCCCATGAGCTTTGTTTTTCCAGAACAGCAGGGCAAACCAAGCGTGTTGCAAGAAGGGCATTTGCCAGGGGATGCGGGTCTCTTCAAAGTCAATAAAATCGGCTTTTTCAACAGTAGAGACAATGCGCCCTAAATTATAGCATTGAAATTGACAGTCAATTTCAGAAAAAAACTGGTTAAAACTACGCATTGCTTTCATAAAGTGCTTTCCATTATGGATTATACCCTGAGCTTAATTAGTGTCCATCCGTCAATAGGTTTTTTATATAAAGAACCGTAGGGTGGGCATGGCTTTATCTGCCCACGCTGACTCAAGCGCTTATTATGTACACTTTCAGCGTGGGCACAAAAAGCATGCCCACCCTACGGTCATAATTATCAAATGATTCTAGAATAAACGAATGGACACTAATTAAAGACCAGTTGACCGGCATTGTAGCTGAGCTGTGCTTTGCCTGCTAAAAACTGTAGTAAATGTTTGCCAATCAGTTCATTGCGCCAACCGGATAATAGGGCTAAGTCGCGCTTGCCTTTGATCAGAGCATCTAAGTCTTTGCGAGAGCATAAGCAGCGTGGGCTGATATTGTTATTATTGGCAGACAAATGCACAATGGCCATCAAACAATCTGCTAGTGCCTCTTCATTTTGGTTCAACTTGTCATAACTCGGTAGCTTCGGACAATCGTCATCAAGAGTATCTAGACCTTGTTGTATCAGCTTGATAAGGGTGTCACCATTATACTCTAGAAACTTATGGCTCAAACCCTGAAGTTGTTGTAATTCACTGAGCTCACCGGGTGGATTGGTTGCCAGCGCAATAAGTAACTCATCGGTCATGACTCTGCGCCGGGGACGGTTTTGTTGTATCGCCAAGTCTTCACGAAAGGCCGCTAGATTTTTTAACACCGCCAGTTTTTGTTTCTTGAGCCGATTCATGCCCTTGGTTTTTTTCCACATCGTGTCGGGAGAAGGGGTATAGGTAGCGCTATTGGACAGAAATTGAAAGTCTTTTTGCAGCCATTCAAGACGGCCTAAATCCTGAAGCTTTTGTTTTTGTACCGGGTAGAGTTTTGCCAGATAGCGCACATCGTCAGCAGCATAGTCAATTTGTTTTTGAGTCAATGGCCGCTTGAGCCAGTCGGTGCGGGTTTGTGATTTATCTAACTCGACATTCAATAATAGTTTCACTAAGGCCGCATAGCCAATTTGTTCACCATAGCCTAATAAAGCAGCACTGACCTGAGTATCAAAGAGTGCCTCAGGTACTGCATCATTGAGATGATAAAAAATTTCCATATCCTGCCGAGCGGAATGAATGGCCTTGGGAATATCTTTATTATACAACACCGTCATCAGAGGACTGAGGTCTTCGATAGCCAGGGGATCGATGATGGCAATTTGCTCGCCATCACAGACTTGAAGCAAGGCTAAAATGGGGTAATAGGTGGTTTGTCTGACAAATTCAGTATCCAGTGCTAAAAACTCACTTTGAGCGAATTGCTGACAAATGGCGGCTAAACTGGCTTGATTATCAATAAAATGAACTTGCATTTATGACCTGTCTGTTTATATAAAAGAGTGGTGTCGGTAAATAATAATGGCGTTTATTTTAACTTAATTAGCGTGGCTAAGATATTCTAATTGTTAAATTTACTCACTCATGAAAGTTGTTTAATATTTTTTTGAGTACAGCATAAGCGACTGCTTAGCAGTCTAAATCCATTGAATTTAGTATGGATATATAATAAAATACTCATCTACATTGCTAAGAGAATAGCAAGTAGCTGCTAAAATAAACCCTTTTTAAGGTCTTAGCGTCTGTATTTACCTGCCTAAAGAACGTCATTCTCCCTGCAATTATTATCTAACTCTATGGTCAAAGTTTATATACCCATGACACTTGGAAATGCAGACTTCGTTATTTTAACTAAAAGCCTTAATCATGTAGTACTTATACAATCAATCGGCTCTTAGTCAAAATGCCTCGTTGCATTTCCAAGTGTCATGGGTATAGGTTTTATCTTTGATCTTTTCAAACAGCTAGGTACGCATAAATAATGAGTTCAATCAGACGCGTTCTACCATTTTTAAGATGGTTTCCAATGACTGGAAATACCGTCAAGACAGATATTATTGCCGGTATCACTGTCGCTCTGGTGCTTATTCCTCAATCAATGGCCTATGCATCTCTCGCTGGACTGCCTGCGTATTTTGGTTTGTATGCCGCCTTTCTTCCAGTCATGATTGCTGCACTATGGGGTTCATCGAGCCAGCTTGGCACGGGGCCGGTGGCAGTTGTCTCTTTATTGACTGCATCAGCAATCACGCCATTAGCGGTGGTTGGCTCACCAGAATTTGTTTCTTTGGCAATCATGCTAGCCTTTCTCGTTGGAGTGTTCCAGTTTATGCTGGGGGTCTTCAAACTGGGCGTTATCGTCAACTTTTTATCACATCCCGTTATCGTGGGCTTCACCAATGCGGCAGCAATTATCATCGCCCTATCTCAGGTTAATAAGATCTTTGGCGTTGAAAAAGAACGCAGTGAGTTTTTTATCAATGACATCTGGGGGGTGGTGCTAAATCTGGATGAAACGCATTTACTAACCTTGATTTTTGGCCTGGGTTCTATTGCTGGTATTATGTTTGCCAGAAAAAAATGGCCTAGAGTCCCCGGTGTATTGATTGCAGTTACCGGGACAATTCTGATTAGTTGGGTCATTGATTTTGAAGGCATGAACGGCGCTGTGGTAGGAGTGATTCCAGAAGGCCTACCATCGATTGCGATGCCCACTTTTAATATGGAAGTATTTGGCACTCTAGTAACAAGTGCCATTGTTATTTCCCTCATTGGCTTTATGGAAGCGATTTCTATTGCCAAGGCCATGGCGGCAAAAACCAAAGAGCGTATCGATCCCAGCCAGGAATTAATCGGTCAGGGTTTGGGAAACATGTTAGGCGCTATGACCTCATCTTATCCAACCAGTGGTTCTTTTTCTCGTTCAGCGGTGAATATAAATGCCGGTGCATTAACAGGAATGTCATCGGTTTATACTGGTATTATTGTTCTTGTCACCTTACTGTTTCTTACACCGCTACTGCATCACCTGCCCAAGGCAGTACTTGCGGCAGTGATCATGACCGCTGTTTTTGGTCTGATTAACTTCAAAGCAATGATTCATGCATGGCATGCATCAAAGCATGATGGTATTGCTTCTATTGTAACCTTTGTTGCGACTTTGGGCTTTGCTCCACATCTTGATAAGGGCATTATGATTGGCGGCGGACTGGCAATTTTGCTCTATCTTTATCGTACTATGAGTCCGCGTGTGGCGATTTTAGGACGTTATAAAGATGGTACTTTACGCGATGTGAAAGTCAATGATCTGAAAACTTCTGATCAAATTATCGCCATTCGTTTTGATGGTTCTTTATACTTTGCCAATGTTGCCTTTTTTGAAGATGCCATTCTTGAAGCTGTGAGTGATAAGCCAAAAGCCGAATATATTTTAGTCGTCGGTGATGCAATTAATCAATTAGATGCCTCCGGTGAAGAAGTCTTACATCACTTGAATGAACGTCTCAAAGAAAATAATATTCAGTTGGTATTCAGTGGTCTAAAACGTCAGATCTTGCTAGTGCTTCGCCGCACGGGCTTGTTTGATGAAATTGGTCAGGAAAATATCTTTGCCAATGAAGACATGGCGCTGGAAGCAATCTATAAACGACTCGGAGAATCTTCTGAGTTTGATTCGGCTAATTGCCCTTTAACTTTCCCTAAGCAGATCATCAGAAAGACAGCATAAAAGGGGGTCGAAACAGGTTTTTGGGTTAAATTCAGAATGAGGCAGGCTGCACTGGGGTGTTCAGCATTTGTAGGGTGGACATGCTTTTTGTGCCCACGCTGAAAAGTGTGAATACAAGATTTGCCTTGAGTCAGCGTGGGCAGATAAAGCCATGCCCACCCTACAGCTATAAAAAAAGCCCCTTATCTGTCATCCAGATAAGGGGCTTTTATCAAGCTTAGGTTTTAAGAAAATTTACTTTTTCAAGCTTACTTTCTAGAACCCTTACTTTCTAGAGCCAGGGCCATTTACTTCAATACCATTGCTCATATATGAATGGAAGTACTCTAATGCTTTGTACTCATCACTCTGTGCTTTCAATGGTAAAGAACGAACCTGCTTGTTACAACCGCCATAGCGACGGTGCATAGTACCTAAACCACCCCATTTAGCACGGTAAACAGGAAAGTGAGATACGTGACCTAATGCAGGGCTTAAGATATCAGCACGGATATAGTTACCGGCATTATCCACGTGACAGTTAGCACAAGACATATTTAACTGACCACGCTTACCATAGAAGTGTTTGCGACCTTTTTCATACCACTTGATTTCATCAGCAGTTTTAGGTGTCTTAACATTCATGACCTTGCCACGAGAAGTATAAGCCATGTAAGATGAAATAGCGGCAAGTTTGCCTTTCTTCCATTTCAGTGCTTTTTCACCATTCTTAGTACGACACTCATTAATCACTTGCTCAAGTGTCTTTACTTGCTTCTCAGCTTTGCTGTAGAAAGGGAAGTTTTGACGAATGCCAATACCACCGTTCTTGAAGCAAGAAGCATAGGTTTTGCCATTTTTGAAAGGTGTATTAAAAAGTTCTTCACCTTGATCAATCGCGATTTCATAAGGAGGAAATTCTTCAATTGCTTCCCATGTTTCTCTTGATTTTGGATCGATGCCATAAACACCATTACCAAATTCGTTCAGTGATACACCGGGAAATTTCTTGTAGAAATAATCACGGAAATTGTGTAGATCTTCCGAAGGTGTGGTTGCCATCGCAGTACTGACCAGGCCTCCCAGGACACCAGCGGCGGTTAAAGCTAATACTGCTTTCTTCATTTTGGATGCTTTCATTTTAGATGTTATCCTTGCTATTTTACTTTAGCTTCAATGCTGTCTGTCTGGTTAGTATTATCAGTCCAGGTGAGTTTGATTATATCGCCTGTTCTGCCTCCAGAGTACCTAAATGACAAATAAGGGTTTTTTGAAACAGCAACACCCCAGTGAGTATTTAATAGTACTTTTTTATTAGACACACATTTTACATTTTTAATAAATTTTGCTGGAATTGGTTGACCCGTTTTTTTATTTATACGTAAACCAGTTTCCATTGGATGGCTGATCAGAGCCTTAACTAATATCGTGCCGTTGTTAAACTGAGCACGGATTTTAATCGAACTTTTCCTCATATCAATTAACCTGTTAATCGCCACTTAAGCGCCACAACCACCAAGGGTGACTTTGACTTCTTTGCGTGTGCTGTAGTGTTTGCCCTTTGCGGTAACAATGGCAATGACATTAGATGTCATATTCATTTTTATTCGCGTTGCGATAAAGGCATCACAGTCCTTGTCCAGTTCAAATTGTGCAACCAAAGGTGCATTATTTTTCTCTGAGAAGAGGGTGATAGCACTCACATCTTCTAAGGAGCTACTGACAGTCACGGGTACTAAAGTACCATTTTCGGCTATATCAGGTGCTTTGATAGTGATTTTATTACTGGCTTCTGATAAATCACTGCCTAAAGCAGATTTAATGGCTGTGGGTAAATTGTTGGTTTTAAAAGCTGCTTCATTCCATGTGGCCAAAGCCCGCATAGGAGTAAGAAACCCCGCCCCAATTGCTATTGTTATTACACTAGCACTTAGGCTGCTTTTTAAAAAAAGCCTTTTGGCTTTTGAAGCATTTTTTAACAATTTTCTCACATTATCATAAATCTATTTTCTGCTGTTATTTTATCCTAGACTCCAGAATCAAATCGGAATTAAAGCTGATGAATAAAATCAGTAATCAAATCAATTTCCTTTTCACTGATGATCTTGTGACGACCAAAAGGAGGCATAATTGTATTTGGGTTTTTGGCACTTGCATTAAAAATTTGTGCTCTTAGAACCGCTCTGTCAGGAAAACGTGCTTTCATAGCAACCAGAGGTGGCGCAATATTGCCAGGCAATTTGCCTCCCTTGATACTATGACAGGCAAGACAATTGCCCTTTTTACGATTAAAGGCTAATGCCTGGCCTTTTTCCAAATCAGCTTTGCTGGTTCCTGCAGCATTAACAGTGGTTGAGGCTAAGCCTAAACCGGTAATAGCAACAGCAATAATTGATGTTGTAGATACGATTTTTGAAAAACTTCGCATCGACTCCTCCTAATTAAAAAGTTATCCCGCCCCGTGAGGTGACTCGTTTTATTCCTAATACTGACTTAAAAAATGCTTTGATGCGGAAGGTATCTCTGCAAAAAATCATTGTTAGGTACAAGTGATAGGGGTTATTTTAAAATTTGTTCATTTTGAACAGATGTAAAAATAGCAGTATTAATGAATGAATACAATACCTGACAGGTATAAAAAGGAAAAAGCAGCTAACTTATAGCAAAATTAGTAAGTTAGCAAAATCTTAAATTGTTGTTTTGATTGATTAAATGCTTAATGAGGCAAAATGAAACTTGATAAAATATAGGGTCATTAGGGTAAACGTGAACAATGTTCAAAAAATAGACAAATTACTCATCATCAAGCTCGTAGAGCGCCTTTTCTTCTTCAATGGCGCGTTTACGTGCATTGAGCTTTGAGAGTGTGTAAAAATCATTCTTAGGCATGATTTTACGGGCAATGTCTAATTGCTCAATGGCGGCATCCAGCAGGCCACTATAATAATAGTAATTCGCCTCAGCAATATGGGCTTTGACCAATTGTTTATCCTTGCCTAAGGCTCTGGACAGTAGCTTATAAATAGCCGGGTGCTTAAAATTATTATTATTATAACTTTCGAGCAATAGAATACTTTCGCTTAATTGTCCCGTTTGCATCAGTGCATAAGCATAATTAGCGGTAATGACTAAATTATAAGGATTGTTTTTACTCGCCGTTGATAATAACTTCAGCCCGGCATTAACGGCTGCTTTTTCTTCGCTAGCAATATAAGCTTTTGCCAGTGCATTGGTATAAACCATATTTTGTGGTGCTGAGGCTTTGAGCGCACGAAATACTTTAATGGCTTGTGAGTAGTGTTGCTTTTTAAATAAGGCCAGTCCATAGCCGTAATAATATTCGGGGTGTATGGCCAGGCTATTTTTTTCCGTTCTGGCACGATAGTATTGCAAGGCCTGTTTCGTTCTGGCAGCACTGATAACGGTCAACTTGGCTTTCATTAAACGGTAATTTAAAGAACTATTAAAATGTGACATCTTGCGTTTGTATTGTTCCGCCCGTTGCGCTGCTTCCGCTATTCGATTGACCGTAATCGGGTGAGTACGGAGAAACTCAGGATAATCTTTGCCCACATAGCGATTTTTGCGTTCTAATTTTTGAAAAAAGCTGGGCATACCTTCAGGATCATAGCCTGACAATGCCAAATAGCGCATACCAACGCGATCCGCTTCTTTTTCATTAGCACGAGTATAATTGATTTGTGCCTGCTGGCCAGCGGCGGAGAAGCCAATGGCTGCCGCTGCCCCTAGACCACCATCACCACTGGCTGCACCGAGTAAAATACCAGCAATCATCCCTGCCATGAGTGGTAGGCTAAACTGGCTGGCTTTTTCAAAGGAACGTGCTAGATGGCGCTGGGTGACGTGGGCAATTTCATGACCCAGTACCGATGCCAGCTCACTTTCTGTGTCGGTGGTCAGCACCAGTCCGCTATAGACAGCAACCACACCACCGGGGGTGGCAAAAGCATTGATCTGGTTTGAGCCAATTAAAAAGAAGTGAAAATTTTGATAGGCATCATCGCTATTGGCCACCAGTGAATAGCCTAAGTTTTGCAAATATTCATTGATTTCCAGATCATCGATCACCTGATGTGAGTTGCGGATTTGGGTGGCGATATCACGACCAATCTGCTCTTCCATATGGGGGGTCAAAGCGACACTGGATGATGCGCCCATATCCGGCAACTCAATTTCTTTGGCGTATAGGGGGCGATAAATCAGACTCAGGCAGAGAAAGAGATGGAGTATTAAAAAAAAGCGATTGTTATTCAAAAAAAGGTTCACAAATAGAAATTGTCCACTATCCTTGTATTTACATACTCGGTTGTTTAGTCGGTAATGGTGAAATAGAAGCTTCACCGAATGTTTTTAGATAACTGTTTTTAGATAACTCAGTTGAACATTAGTTCAATGCTATCTAGGGTAGGATGCTGCTGAAGTACGAAGCGCATCAATGTTTTTAAACAGGCATCGTTGATGCGGTTCGTTGCACTCACCGCATCCTACAAATGTAAAGATAAATGGCTTATTTAATCTGTCCCTATAATTGAAATAAGCACCTGAAAATAACCACTTGAAATACTCAGGTATATTACTATATAATCAAATACTTTTTTATAGTGGTCAATCTGGCTAATTCTATAATAGATACTGACATTTTGTACAGGGGGTTGTTTTAATGCAAGGTATAAAAGAAATCTTGATTACCCATAAAGCTCCGCCATTTTTAGGAGCTTTCCATTCATAGGTGGCGTTTTCATCGCCACGCATAAAAACCTTGGCATCATGTCTTTTAAGTTAAAGCGTCTATTAAACCGATAACAAAATTCAGCAAGATACCGAGGTAAATGTTTTGAGTTAATGGAATGATAGCTTCCCTTCATAGAGTTTTTAATATTACCTATCATAGTGTTAACCCAGATAAACTCAATTTTATCAACACTTGCCGCACCACCACCCGTGACGATTGGAACATGCTTACAGTCAGCTTCTTTAACCGCAGGAAAACAATTTAACCCATCTGAGTAAACAGTACTTCCAGGTGTTAAATGAGTTTGTGCCCATCGTTTTATTTCACTGGATTTAAACCCTTTAAGCACATTTAAATTCATTGCAATCGGGTGTCCATCTTCATTAGTAGAAACGGCTGCAACGAACGGTGTTTTATTTTCTGAACCACGACCTCTGGAGCCGCCTCTGTGCTCACCACCCCAGTAGGCATCATCAATTTGAATGATGCCTGATAAAGGTTTACTGTCATCACGTTCTTTCATAACCTGCATGATCTTTTGTTTCATACTCCAGGCTGTATTGTAGCTTACCTTAAGCTGTCTCTTTAATTCTAATGCTGAAACCGCTGTCTTCAATTGAGTCATAAGATGAATCGCTAAAAACCACTTAGATAAAGGCAGTTTGGTACTATCAAATATTGTCCCACAGGTTGCTGATGTCTGATGATGACAATGGTGGCACTGATAAAGATGGCGATGTTCTAGAGTGCAATAAGTCTTATTGCCACACTCTGGGCAAACAAATCCATCAGGAAATTTCCATTTAAATAAGGCTTGTCGGCACTGTTTGTCAGTGCCATAATCATAAAAAGCTCAAATAAACTATAACCTTCTTGAAACTGAATTTTATTTTTTGACATCATTCTACTCCACACATAATCTATACTTTAATTATAGTATAATTATAGTATAATTATAGTATAATTATAGTATAGTTATCGAAATATGGCGGAGCTTTGTGGGTAATCAAGAAAGAAATAGATGCGAATGAGCTAAGTCGTCAACTGGAAAATTTGCCGGACAATGTCAAGCTGATTGATGTACGCACACCGGCAGAAGTGGCTCGTGGCAAGATCGGGGGTTCTGAGAACCTACCCTTACATATAATCCCGCTGAAAGTAGAAGACTTTAGTAATGAAGATACCATTATCTTTTATTGTCAGACCGGAGCACGTTCTGCTCAGGCCTGTGCTTTCATGGCTTCTAAGGGCATTGATAATGTCTTTAACTTGCGTGGCGGCATTGTGACCTGGGCGCAAATGGGCTTGCCCATCGCGGTATAAAAGGGCAGATTTAGCAAGAGATTGGCCGTTCGGCCTATCTCTTTTGGCAGGCTTGTTAAATGCTGTTAAAGTATATTAGAATACTTGGGTAGAGAAACTGGTGATTAGCGATTATTTAGGCTAGAATCAGTGTTCACAAACTTAATAGACATTATGTTATGGCTCAGTAATTGTTTTTAAGAGGCATATCATATTCATAAACGCTCATCGATACTCATACAGAGACGATGCTCATAAGCTCATAAATAAAGAGACGAGGGAATATTAATGGCTAACTTTGATAAAGAATTAGACGCTTCAGGTTTAAACTGCCCACTACCAATTTTACGTGCTAAGAAAGCCTTAGCAGAATTAGATGCTGGTCAGGTGCTTCACATTATCGCAACTGATCCAGGTTCTGTAAAAGATTTTGAAGCTTTTGCTAACCAGACGGGTAACGAGTTAATGGAAAGCAGTGAAAATGGCGGTAAATTTGAGTTCTTAATCAAGAAAGCTTAATTTCCGTTGTTGATTCATGCTTTCACAGCATGAATTAATAAAAAAGCCCGGTCTATCTCAGATAGAACGGGCTTTTTTTATGCCTGTTTTTTGTAATAAATGTCGAGGTGGGCATGATTAATCTGTACCATGCTGACTTGAGAGATGCTGACTTGAGAGTTTATATTCACATTTTCAGCGTGGGCACAAAAAACGTGCCCACGCTACATCGGCTTCTTTATACTCAGTTTGTTTCTGACCGTAGGGTGGGCACGTTTTTTGTGCCCACGCGGTGAAGATCAAACATTCCCAACTAAACTTAAAACCTCCAAGTCGCCTGAGCACTTAAAATATCAACATCAGCTTCGAATTCGCCTTTTAAATAGTCTGTGCCTATACCTGCAATGGTAAACTCTTCATTAATTTTGGCATCTTTAACCCATAAATGAGAATAACCCACATCAATCGTTAAATTACTATTAGGTGAGTAGCTAGCACCAAAACTAAGCCAAGTGCGATCATCGCCAGGAATTCTTGAGGTACGGCGTTTATTGGCAATGGGAGTTTCATCACGAGCAACACCTGTTCTTAAGACCCATTGTGGGCTGTATTGGTATTTCATACCTAAAGCAACGCGATAGCTATCACTCCATTTTTCTTCTACGAGTGATGGCACAGAACCATTATCGCCTTCAATTTTAAGTTCCTGAAAGTTACTCCATTTGGTATGAGTGACATCACCTAAAAGTGTTAGTCGATCATTTAACTGATGAGTCATACTAATGGAAAATGTGGAAGGTGTGTCTATGCCAGCAGTTACATCCTGATTAGCAAATACTGGAAAATTGGTCAAAATAGGAGAAAGGTTTTTATACTTAATATCCCCCTCAAGGTCGTGAGAGACTTCACCGCGATAATGGACACCAATACGAGTAGCGGGAGTGAATTCATAAATAAAACCACCATTGATACCCATTGCCCATGAGTCGCCTTCAACTTTAACACTGCCATCAGAAAGACTGCCATCAGAAGAGCCAAAAGCAAATTGATTAATATTCTTTTCCAACCGCGCTTCAAGATATTGAATATTCATACCCAGACCAATCGAAAGTTTATCATTGGCTCTAAAGGCAATGGAGGGATTAAGATTGATTGACTTAAGTTCTGATTCCGTAGAGGCATAACGCCCTATCCACTTGTCACCAAAATCAGTGCCAAGGCCGAAAGGGGCATTAACACCTAAACCAATTTTATATTTACCAGCAAAATCTTGCACATAATAAAAGTTAGGGATAAAGAAGGTATCTCCAGCATTGCCACCTTCATTAGTGCCCGTAAAGAATGTATTGCCCTTATTTTTAAATTCAGAATTAGAATCAACAATATGCATGCCCGCAGTCATCTGAGTACCTTCTAAAAACATCATACCTGCCGGATTAAAGAAGATAGTAGAAGGATCTTCAGCAACCGCTGCTGCACCGGCAAAAGCCTGCCCCATGCCGCTGGCACTGTTTTCAATAATAGCAAAACCAGATGCGATAACCTGGCTACTAAGCGATAAGCTTGATATAAGTGTAGAAGCTGCAATAGCCAATTTGAGTGATTTGTTCATATTCAATGTCCTATTGATTGCCAAAATAAAACTAATTAGTTGATGGCGTAGCGATTTTAGTTATTAGTATGTGTTGTATTTATTATACAATATACATCTAATTGTGCAAAGAGGCAAGGTTTTGCGTAAAAAAAATGAATAAAAAGCAACAATAATGATATAAATTAATAAAAAATACACAGTAACTAGCACGAAATATTCAGCAATTAAGGTGTAAAGTTAAAAACAAAAATAGAAGTGCGCTATAAGTTGTTGTTTGTTTGGTTTCGGAATTAGACCTTTGTCTAATCTATATTAGATTACCATTATGTACTAATTGTATGAAACTCAATACTTTAGGCTATTTTAAATGTTGTTTTAACTTGACATTTAGAACAAAAGTGTACAAAATATCCTACATTGATGAAAAGTGTTGTGTTATTGCAACATTTTGTGCCAATTTCGTGCCAATTTTGTACTAAAAGAACATGAATACAGTGTATGAATAATAACAAACGCTAAAGCGTGACATTCTCTTCTTTAATATAGAGACACTGGTTCATATAAATATAATCATGATTTTTTGTTTTCCTTGCTTAAATAAATAGATAGGCAATAAAGGCACAAAAAATTAACTGACGCTAAAAAGTTTTTAAAGGAGCTCAACCGTAATGATTAAAAATCGTTTTCTAGCCGCAGCAGTGACTGCCGCAATTTTACTTCCTGCTATTCCTACAACCGCTATGGCTACCAATGGTATGTTCATGATGGGTAATGGCACTAAGGCTAATGGTCGTGCCGGTGTTGGTATCGCAATGGCTGATAGTGCAATCTCTGGTGCTGATAATCCAGCAGCAATGGTTCGTGTTGGTAACCGCTTTGATATGGGAATTCAAATATTTGATCCCGATCGTACTGCTACAATTACTGGTAATGGTGGGCTCATGACTCCAAATGGCCTATCGCCTTCCGTTGATGGAAGTTATAGTGGTAGTGATGATGGCCCTTTTTATATTCCAGAGGGCGGTTTTAACTACATGATAAGTGATGACATGTCTGTTGGCCTGATTGTTGTTGGTGCTGGTGGTATGAACACAAGCTATAGTAATTTAGGGCTTTTCAATGCCGGTGCAGTTTTTGGTATGCCAACTTCTTCAGGTATCAATCTAGAGCAAATCAAAATTTTACCGACTTTATCCTATAAAGTTAATGAAAATCACTCTATTGGTGTTTCTTTAGTGACTGTATATCAGCAGTTTAAGGCCATGGGGCTTGGATAACTTCACAGCTTCACAAGGTCCAGCGTCTGGTCAGGTTTCTCAAGCGCCTAACAATGTTACAAATAAAGGCCGTGATGACTCATGGGGCTTTGGTATTTCCTTAGGTTGGCAAGGACAATTAACTGATTCGTTGACTGTTGGTGTGGTTTATAACTCTGAAGTCAGCATGGATGATTTCAGTGATTATAAAGGCCTTTTATCAGAAGGTGGTAACTTAGATGTGCCTGAAAACTATGGTATTGGTATTGCTTGGAAGGCAACTGATCAATTACTAGTTGGTTTTGATGTTCAACAAATTAACTTCAGTGATGTTAAGTCAATTGGTAATGAGCTAAATTCGGGTCCTAATAATTCTGGTAACCCTATGTTTAACCCTGCTAACTACCTTGGTACTAACAATGGTTCTGGTTTTGGTTGGGATGACATGACTGTTTATAAGTTAGGTGGTGAATATCAGTGGAACAAGCAATTAACATTACGTGCTGGTTATAGTTATGCTGATCAACCTATTAGCAAAAGTGAAACTATGTTCAATATCCTAGCACCTGCTGTGATTGAAGAACATGCAAGTCTTGGTATGACTTATGTTTTACCTCAGGGTAGTGAAATTTCTATGTATTATTACCATGCTTTTAGTAATAAAGTTACTTGATTACCCATAAAGCTCCGCCATTTTTAGGAGCTTTCCATTCATAGGTGGCGTTTTCATCGCCACGCATAAAAACCTTGGCATCATGTCTTTTAAGTTAAAGCGTCTATTAAACCGATAACAAAATTCAGCAAGATACCGAGGTAAATGTTTTGAGTTAATGGAATGATAGCTTCCCTTCATAGAGTTTTTAATATTACCTATCATAGTGTTAACCCAGATAAACTCAATTTTATCAACACTTGCCGCACCACCACCCGTGACGATTGGAACATGCTTACAGTCAGCTTCTTTAACCGCAGGAAAACAATTTAACCCATCTGAGTAAACAGTACTTCCAGGTGTTAAATGAGTTCTTGATTACCCATAAAGCTCCGCCATTTTTAGGAGCTTTCCATTCATAGGTGCGTTTTCATCGCCAAGCATAAAAACCTTGGCATCATGTCTTTTAAGTTAAAGCGTCTATTAAACCCATAACAAAATTCAGCAAGATACCGAGGTAAATGTTTTGAGTTAATAATGATAGCTTCCTTCATAGAGTTTTTAATATTACCTATCATATGTTAACCCAGATAAACTCAATTTTATCAACAATTGCCGCACCACCACCCGTGACGATTGGAACATGCTTACAGTCAGCTTCTTTAACCGCAGGAAAACAATTTAACCCATCTGAGTAAACAGTACTTCCAGGTGTTAAATGAGTTTGTGCCCATCGTTTTATTTCACTGGATTTAAACCCTTTAAGCACATTTAAATTCATTGCAATCGTGTCCATCTTCATTAGTAGAAACGGCTGCAACGAACGGTGTTTTATTTTCTGAACCACGACCTCTGGAGCCGCCTCTGTGCTCACTACTCCCCAGTAGGCATCATCAATTTGAATGATGCCTGATAAAGGTTACTGTCATCACGTTCTTTCATAACCTGCATGTCTTTGTTTCATACTCAGGCTGTATTGTAGCTTACCTTAAGCTGTCTCTTTAATTCTAATGCTGAAACCGCTGTCTTCAATTGAGTCATAAGATGAATCGCTGAAACCACTTAGATAAAGGCATGTACTATCAAATATTGTCCCACAGGTTGCTGATGTCTGATGATGACAATGGTGGCACTGATAAAGATGGCGATGTTCTAGAGTGCAATAAGTCTTATTGCCAAACTCTGGGCAAACAAATCCATCAGGAAATTTCCATTTAAATATTGCTTGTCGGCACTGTTTGTCAGTGCATAATCATTAAAAGCTCAAATAAACTATAACCTTCCTGAAACTGAATTTTATTTTTTGACATCTTTCCTCCATTATCTTTAATTATAGTATAATTATAGTATAATTATCGAAATATGGCGGAGCTTTTGGGTAATCAAGAATGAGTTTGTGCCCATCGTTTTATTTCACTGGATTTAAACCTTTAAGCACATTTAAATTCATTGCAATCAGGTGTCCATCTTCATTAGTAGAAACGGCTGCAACGAACGGTGTTTTATTTTCTGAACACGACCTCTGGAGCCGCCTCTGTGCTCACCACCCCAGTAGGCATCATCAATTTGAATGATGCCTGATAAAGGTTTACTGTCATCACGTTCTTTCATAACCTGCATGATCTTTTTGTTTCATACTCCAGGCTGTATTGTAGCTTACCTTAAGCTGTCTCTTTAATTCTAATGCTGAAACCGCTGTCTTCAATTGAGTCATAAGATGAATCGCTAAAAACCACTTAGATAAAGGCAGTTTGGTACTATCAAATATTGTCCCACAGGTTGCTGATGTCTGATGATGACAATGGTGGCACTGATAAAGATGGCGATGTTCTAGAGTGCAATAGAGTCTTATTGCCACACTCTGGGCAAACAAATCCATCAGGAAATTTCCATTTAAATAAGGCTTGTCGGCACTGTTTGTCAGTGCCATAATCATTAAAAAGCTCAAATAAACTATAACCTTCTTGAAACTGAATTTTATTTTTTGACATCATTCTACTCCACACATAATCTATACTTTAATTATAGTATAATTATAGTATAATTATCGAAATATGGCGGAGCTTTGTGGGTAATCAAGTAAAGTTAAAGGTGAAACTAACTCAATTCCATTAGCATTTGGTGGTGGTCAAGCTGACATTGAAATGTCTCAGGATGCTTGGGGTATTGCTTATGGTTGGAATTTCTAAGCTTTCCTAGCCATTGTAAAAAAGTGTAAAAGAAGGGGTCTTTAAGACCCCTTTTTTTATGTCTTAAAACAATATAACGGTATTCCACAGTGCGACTAGTGGAAAATTAGACCTTTAGCTAATTGCTTTATTGATCCGAAACAACTACATTATAGAAGGCTGGTCGGAGAATCAGTTTCTTATTTTATTTTGGGGGATACAAAACCTATGTGTAAATCTTTAGTAAACAAATCAACTTTCATGCAAGTCTTTGCTTTAATCTTATTGCTCAGTGTTTCTATTGCACAAGCAGAACAACTTAAACCTTTTTATCTGGGCGATGCTGCTAGCGGTGATATGGCTGCAACGCTCAGTAGTACCAAAGATAAACTCACCGGAGCAGGTTTTGAAATTGTCGGTGAATACTCACCTTATGCCGGTGCCAATATTATTATTGTTACTAATGATGCATTAAAAAATAATGCCGCAGCCACTAAGACAGGTGCTTATGGTGCCGTACAACGTGTTGCAGTAACTGATGTGAAAGGTACAATATAGGTCACTTATACTAATCCTGTTTATATGGCCAATAGCTATCAAATGGCGGGCAAGCTTGAAGATGTTGCCGCTAGTTTAAAAAGTGCTTTAGGTGAACAAATGGCCTATGGTGCTGAAAAAGGCTTATCAGCAGATGACTTACAAGGTTATCACTATATGTTTGGTATGCCTTATTTTGATGAGCCTGATCTATTATCGGATCACGGCAGTTATGACAAGGCAATGGCTAGCATTAATGCTGCGCTTGCAGCAAAAAAAGGCGGCGTGAGCAAAGTCTTTCAAGTGGATATTCCGGGCAAGCAACGTAGCATCATTGGTGTTGCGATGACTGATGGCATGAGTAATGATGCCACCATTATGAAAGAAGTTGATTTCATGGATACACGTTCTACCGCTCACCTTCCTTATGAAATGATTGTTGCTGAAGATGGTAAGGTCTATGCTCTGAGTGCTAAATTTCGCATCGCTATGAACTTCCCTGATTTATCAATGGCGGGTAGCAATAGCTTTATGGGTATTATGGCGTCACCCGATGCCATCAAAAAAGCCTTGAGTGCTGCTTCGGGTAAGAGCCAGAAGAAAGAATCTTCAGGTGGCTTTGACTTCTAGGGTGATTGCTGGGAGGCTTGTGTTTAATTAGTTTCTTAGCGTGTATGTATCATTCAGACCGCGTGGGCAGATAAAGCCGTGCCCACGCGGTGATACTGACGAATGCTTACCAGTCTGTTATGATTTGCCCATGAAACTTTTTCCCTCTTCTCGTCTGCTAATTGCCATTGCGCTCACTGTTTTATTTTTCATTTTCCTTGTTGCTATTCTCTTCGTTACCAACTTATCCTTTTCGGTCTGGGAACAACTCCAACAAAAGCCGCTATGGTTGATTTGGACGTATGCCAGTGCAATTGCCTTTGCCTGCTTAGTTTTTGGTGGGATTCTCTGGCGTCTATTGCTGCCTAAAAAGAAACAACAAACAAAAACAGCAAACAAATCACCTCAACACATTGATATTAAAGCAAGCAGTCAACGTCTGGATGCGCTCAATGAAAAAATATCCTCAGCACAGGAAAAAGAATTAGCCACTATACAGTCAGCATTAGCGGCTGAACTTCAGGAATACGCACAAAGAAAAGATCAGCAAAGCATTTATATTGCTTTATTTGGTGATATTAGCAGCGGTAAAAGTTCATTGATTAAGGCGTTGACTGGTGAAGCATCGATAGCAAGCAGTGTCTTAGGTGGCACGACTAAGGAAGTTGTTCATTACCAGTGGTCGCTACTGGATGAAAACAAAACCAGTCATGATGTGGTGCTAACCGATATGCCGGGCTTAAATGAACAATTTTCTGAATTAGATAGCTTAGCCAGTGAAGAGGTATTGCGTGCTCATATTGTTATTTATTGTTGTGATGGCGATTTGACTGCCAGTCAATGGCAAGAGCTTCAGCCGATTCTTTCACTGGCCAAACCTTGCATAGTGGCATTGAATAAAGCCGATCAATATCAGCCTGAAGAGCTGGCATTAATTATTGAACGTATTCAGCAACGTATTCAGGCCATCAATTCGGCTGCATCGCTAGTGACCATGAGTGCGGGTGGCACGCGTGAATTTATTCGCTTGACCCCTGATGGTGAAGAAGAGCGTGTGCAACGTCCATTGCCTATTGATGTTAATGACTTGCGTGAGCGAGTGTCACAGTTGATCAGTGACTTAGGCTTAAAACAATTGGAACGTTTGCGGGAAATATCTGTGTCCAGTCTTATGAATAATAAGCTTGATGACTTAGATGCCCGGTTTAAATTCTCTCAAAGTCAACGACTGGTCAATGGCTATACTAAAAAAGCCGTGGTTGCTTCAATGGCAACGATTAGTCCGGGGACCGATCTTCTGGTGCAGGGCTATTTAGGCATACAGATGGTGAAAGATTTATGCAAACTCTATGAGGTAAATGCCACGGATATTGATGCCAATAAGCTAATTGAACTGATACAATTACGTATGGATAAAAGTTTGCCCTTACTCTTGGCGATTGCCGGGAACGGGCTCAAGGCTTTTCCCGGTATTGGCACGGTATCCGGTGGTTTGATGCATGCCGTCGCTTATGGAATGATTTTTGACACCCTGGGACGTTCCATTGCCCGTACTTTGGAAGTAACCGGTGAGTTATCGCCCACATTAGTCAGTGATTTGTATAAGGAGCAATTGGGTGAAAATATTGAATCGCGCACAAAAGATTTTATCAAACTGGTCCTCAAGCTCCGCCAACGCGATTGAGCGTGCCTATAGTAAAGTCTTAGTGACGGACAAAGACACAACTGATATAGAAAAAGTAGCAACTCAGCCAGAAAGCCAATCAGAGGGGCAATCAGAAAGTGCTGGCGATCAACACCTCTCTATTGCCAAAGAAAGTCTCAGCCATTTATTGCAAGATACCCGTGTGCCGGATCAGGTGCGTGAATCACTCAAGGACGATTTTCAACAAATCGAACAGATGCTGGAAAAAATCGAGCATCAACATATCCATATTTCTGTGTTAGGACGTGTTAGTGTCGGCAAGTCATCACTATTAAATGCCCTCATCGGTCAAGAAAAATTCACCACCAGTCCTTTGCATGGTGAAACAAAAAATACTGAATTCTCTAATTGGCAGGAATATGAAGCAGGCGGTGTGTTTTTTATTGATACGCCAGGTATTAATGAAATAGAGGGTGAACAACGGGCTAAAATGGCGCATGAGGTCGCGACACGTTCTGATATTATTTTATTTGTTTTAGATGGCGATATGACGGATACAGAATATCAGGCTTTAAAACAGGTGATGTCAGAGTCCAGACCGGTGGTTTTGGTGCTGAATAAAATTGATCGTTATATTAAAAAAGAACAGCAATTATTGCTCAGTAGTTTGCAACAGCGTGTGGCCGGTTTGGTTGATGTTGAAAATATAATCACCGCCTCTGCGCGTAGTACAGAAAAACACTATATTTTAGTGGATGAACAGGGCAATGAAAAAGAAACAACGAAAATTTTTCCGCCGGATGTCGCGGAACTAAAAAATTGTCTGTGGTCTATTATAAAAGGCGAGGGAAAAACCCTGGCGGCAATTAATGCCAGCTTATTTGCCAGTGACTTGTCTGATCAAGTCAGTGAGCGAATTTTAGCGGTGCGCAAAGAACTGGCAGAAAAGGTTATTCATACCTATTGTGTGTCTAAAGGGGTGGCGGTGGCCATAAACCCGGTGCCCGTTGCGGATTTAATGGCGGCAGCGATTATTGATGTCACCTTGGTGATCCATTTAGCCAAGTTGTATGGCCTGCCCTTAAGTAAAACAGAGGCCGGGGAATTAATAACAACCATTGCCAGCCAAATGCTATTGTTACTCGGCACTATCTGGGGAATACATTTTATTTCCAGTGCATTGAAACTCGGTACGGGCGGTTTATCCACAGTCCTGACCGCTTCAGCACAAGGTGCAGTGGCCTATTATAGTACTCTAGTTGTGGGCAAGGCTGCGCAACAATATTTACGTCAAGGCAAGTCTTGGGGTGAAGCCGGTCCTAAAGTTGCTGTCCAGTCAATATTAGACTCACTCGACCGCAACTCAATTTTAAAACAAGCAAAAGGTGATATAATGAGCCGGTTAAGAGCGGGCATGTGATACCGGAATATTGATCTAATCGAACAAACGTAGGATGCCGCTGAGGTACGAAGCGCATCACTAAATAGGATTATTTATATACAAAACCGTAGAGTGGGCATGGCTTTATCTGCCCACGCTGATTCAAGCGCTTATTATGCACACTCAGCGTGGGCACAAAAAGCGTGCCCACCCTACGGTCACAACTAACTCATTACCCTTACAATCAAGGCCACCATGAACAAATCAGCAAGCAAACTCCTCGATGTTTTTTCAGATTTAGACCAGGACGATCAAAATAGTCTATTGTCTTTTGCTGATTTTTTATTAGCCCAGGCAAAGCAGGATGGTCGCATAATTGAAGTTGCGGAGCCGCTTGTTATTGAACGTCCCGCAGAAGAACGTGTGGTCGCTGGCATCAAACGCTTGTCGGCCACTTATCCCATGCTCAAGAAAAATACCATGCTGGATGAGACGGCTTCATTAATGTCGGAACACATCCTCAAAGGGCGCTCGGCAGAGAGTGTCATTGATGAGCTAGAGAGTTTATTCAAAAAACGCTATGATGCGTTCTGTGAGAAATCGGGCCAAAGACAGGGAAACACAAAGTGATAGATATTTTTAACCGCTGGTTTCAGCGGCATTTTTCTGATCCACAAATTATTTTTCTGGTGGTGTTCTTAGTTCTGGCATTCACCATTGTCATTGGTTTTAACGATACGCTGGCACCTGTTTTTGCCGCTATTGTTATTGCTTATTTATTAGAAGGTTTGGTGGTTTTATTTGATCAGTGGATTAAACATCGACTGATTTCAGTGATTGTTGTTTTTGTTGGTTTCTTGACGGCTTTAATGGTGACCTTATTTATTATCAGCCCGCTTCTATGGGGGCAGGTAACCGATCTGATCACCGATACTCCGAAATATATTGAAAAAGGGCGGCAATTGATTTTACAATTGCCATCTAATTATAGCTTCATTTCTGAAGATTCGGTTTTACAGCTTTTTGCTCTGATACAATCAGAGGTCACTACCATGGGTAAGCATGTATTATCGCTGTCCTTGAGTTCTATTCAAAGCAGTATTACCATTATGATCTATCTAATTTTGGCGCCCTTATTGGTGTTTTTCTTCTTAAAAGATAAAAGTATTATTCTTAATTGGTTTATGAACTTCTTTCCCCGAGATACGCAATTGTCCACACAGGTCTGGCGTGAAATGGATCAGCAGATAGGTAATTATGTGCGTGGTAAATTTTGGGAAATTACCATTATTTCAGTCATTTGCTTTATTACGTTTAGCTTTTTAGGGCTCAAATACGCATTATTAATTTCTATTCTGGTTGGCTTGTCGGTTGTTGTTCCCTATGTGGGGGCAACGGTAGTAACTATTCCAGTGGCTCTCATTGCCTTTTTTCAATGGGGCTGGACAGCTGATTTTGCTTGGCTGATGTTGGCCTATGGTATTATTCAAGCATTGGATGGTAATGTGCTAGTGCCGTTATTGTTTTCTGAAGTGGTCAACTTGCATCCTGTCGCAATCATTGTTGCCATTTTGTTTTTTGGTGGCTTATGGGGTTTTTGGGGGGTCTTTTTTGCCATCCCCTTAGGGACACTGGTGAGTTCGGTGATCGCTGTTTGGCCATCGGTAGCGGATGACAATACAGGCACTCAATCAGCGAGCTGAGTATTTTTTATTTAATGGGTTCATGGAATGAATGTTGATATGAAAAATAGTAAACAGATAAAAGCTGAGCACAAAACGAGAGGCTTATCTGGCATAGTGTTTTATTCGCTATTGTTGTTCTTTGTGCAGGCAAATGCTGTGGCCAGTGCTAATTTAGAAACTCCAGATTTAAACCTTCCGGCAAATCAATTCCCTTTCTCCCCGGGTGAAATCCTGCATTATAAGCTCAGTTATCGAGGTCTCTTAACCTCCTTGCTATGGGCTGATTTAGCTGATGTGCGTATGACTTTCTTGACTAATAAACAAACCCCGGAACAGCAGGCCGCTTATCAGTTTGAATTGTATCTCAGCACTGAAAACTATACCAAAGCTGAAATGTTTCAACCCGTACGCTATACCTATACCACCACTTTAGATGCTGCTTTACAAAGAACAGTGTTGGTTGAAGAAATGGATGTGGGGGAAAATCAGAGTCATCATTTTCTCTGGCTGGACTGGCAAAATAAGATCACGCAATTATTCAAAAATCGTGAAAAGGAAAAACAAAGCTCGGGATTTTTAGGGCTGGATACAAAGGAAGTCTGGGAAAAAGAGGGTGGTGGAACCGTGCCTGATTTCCTGAAAAATTATCCCTTATTAGATGAGCAACAAGCCCTTATTCACAAGGAGTCAGGTGATAAAATAGAGCGTTCACAAGTGCTTGACCCCTTATCGCTTATCTATATTTTGCGTACGCTTGATTTTACTTCTGAGCCCACAGCAGAAAAAGAAATTGCCGTGGCGGTATCGGATGATATTCGTATTTATCAGGTAAAAAGAATGGCCAGCGAAGCAATTTCACTGAATGGTGAATCCCGACAAGGTATAAAATATCAAATTCAGACCGATGCTAAAAAAGAACGCCGCTTTTATGTCTGGCTCAGTGATGATCAGAAAAAAATTCCCCTAAGAATGGCAATGGATGCGCCTTTAGGGAAGTTAGAGATTGATTTAATGGCGGTCTCGGAGAACTAGCTGAGAGCGTTTATTCTTCATTGGTAGGATGCGGTTCGACTCACCACAGCCTACAAATTACAACACATCCGAAGCAAAGTCTGCCAGTCGTGAACGTTCGCCACGTTTGAGCGTGATATGGCCACTATGTTCCCATTTACGAAACCGATCCACGACAAAAGTGAGTCCTGATGTGGTTTCACTCAGGTAGGGGGTGTCGATCTGGGCGATATTACCGAGGCAAACAATTTTTGTGCCGGGGCCGGCACGGGTAATGAGGGTTTTCATTTGCTTGGAGGTCAGGTTTTGTGCTTCATCGAGAATAATGTAACGGTTTAAAAATGTTCGTCCACGCATAAAGTTTAAGGAGCGAATTTTAATCCGCCTTGCCAATAAGTCATTGGTCGCTTGTTTTCCCCATTCGCCGGCGTCGTCATTTTGGGTCAGAACTTCTAGGTTGTCCATTAGAGCGCCCATCCAGGGTGCCATTTTTTCCTCTTCTGTGCCGGGTAAAAAACCAATGTCTTCACCCACTGAAATCGTGGCGCGAGTCATGATGATTTCCTGATAGATTTTATTTTCCATCACCTGCATCAGACCAGCGGCCAGTGCTAAAAGCGTCTTGCCGGTACCAGCTTGTCCTACCAGAGAAACAAAATCGACTTCGGGATCCATTAATAGGTTCAGGGCATAATTCTGCTCTTTATTTCTGGCGGTGATGCCCCAGACATTTTGTTTTTCTGAATAATATTGTTGTATTTGTTCAACGATGGCACCATCACTGCTGTTTTCTCTGACGGTGGCTTCAAAGGCGGAATCTTCTCCAATACTGATCATTTGATTGGGTAGCCATTTTTTGACTTCATCGCCTTTTATTTTATGGTAGGTGTGACCTTCTTCTGACCAACTATCCACTTCTTTATCATGCAAATCCCAAAAGCTTTCCGGTAGATTTAACATGCCACTATAGAGCAGGTTTACATCTTCAAGTACTTGATCATTATTGTAATCTTCTACATGAATACCAATGGCTGCGGCTTTAATGCGCAGGTTGATGTCTTTGCTCACCAGAGAGACTTTGGGTAGTTTGGGATCTTTTTGCAGGGCAACGGTAATGCCTAGAATAAAATTATCATTTTTTTGTCCGGGCAGGGTGATGGGAATGTCGGTGGAAATGTGTTCAGTTTGCAGAAATAATTTGCCATTGGCGATGAGGGCTTCTTCGCTGTCTTCGTCAATGCCAATGCGCAGGTTTAAATCCAAGCCTGCCTTGATTTCTTCGGCTGTTGAACCTGAGGTCAGATCGTCTAAAAAACGACTGGCCTGACGGGCATTTCTTGCCACTTCAGAATGGCCTTTTTTGTTGTTGTCGAGTTCTTCTAAGACCACCATGGGAAGGAACAAATCATGTTCAGCAAAGCGGAATAAAGCACTGGGATCATGTATTAATACATTGGTATCCAGGACAAATAAACGTTTTGGATTATTGTTTTTTTCAGCTTCTGTCATCGTATGGCATTCCTTTTAGTTAATTAAAAAAGCTACAACTCGGTTTCTATGGCTTCAAGCACTTGGGCAATGTGTTCTTTTACTTTCACTTTGCGCCATTCTTTAACCAGCACGCCCTTAGCATTAATCAAAAACGTACTGCGCTCAATGCCCATATGGACTTTACCATAGAGTTTTTTCTCTTTTATGACATCAAATAGATTGCAGATGGTTTCTTCTTTGTCGGCAATTAAATCAAAGGGAAATTCATGCTTGGCCTTAAAGCCTTCGTGGACTCTAACACTGTCTCTGGAAAGGCCAAAAATTTTAATGCCCTTACTTTCAAAGGCGGCATAATTATCCCGAAAATCCTTACCTTCCTGAGTACAGCCAGGGGTATTATCCCGAGGATAAAAATAGAGTAATATGGCACTGCCTTTATAATCACTGAATTTAAAATCAATGTCGCTGGTGGCAGGGCCTGAAAAATTAGGCACTTTTTTACCGATTTCAACTTGGCTCATAAATTTCCTTAGATCAAATATATTTTTTTGAAATTAAAGTCTTGGTGCTTCAATTGAAGCATCCAGATTCATATCTTCACAGAGGTCTAAAAAGTCATCTCTGAGATCGTTAACGATAATAGTAGGTGGTACGGTGATCACCAATTCAACGGCAAACATCTGCGTACCGGTATGGGGTGCTGGATAACGATCCGTTTGCATGCTTTGGATATTAATTTCCCGAGAGGAAAAGAAATCAGCCAACTTATAGACAATGCCTGGATTATCCATAGCTAACACTTCGACAATATAGGGGATGTTTTGTTCAGGCTTTTTATCATTGGTATGCTTACTTATAATATTGAGCGCTAGTGATGATGCTTGCTGCTTTAGCAATTGCTCTATGTTTTTGAGTTCGTCTTCAGAGCCTGAGATGAGCAGAATGATGGCAAATTCTCCGCCTAATACGGTCATGCGGCTGTCATCGATATTACCTTGATTCTGTACGATGATTTCGGATAGGGCATTAACAATGCCGGGGCGATCACTGCCGATGGCAGAAATAACCAATTGGTTGGACTTATTTACAGTATGAGTTGTCATAGAATGGTGAATCTCGCTATGGTTTATAAACTATTTATAGAATATCTAAATTATTGTCCACATAGCCGAAGAAATAAAGCTTTTGTCATTGTTTGTTTCATCTGTTTACTGCATAGAACGTCAAAATTCACTCATAGCGAGTCTCTAGTGCCCCTGCTTTTTATAATATACAGTGGTTTTCTGTATGGGAATCAAGGATAATAGGGCGCAATTTAATTGGCTCTGGCTTTCCTTGTTCCACATTGTTGGTATCTTGGGCAGTTTTTATGATTGGAGATGGTAAATGTTTAGTGGCAGTATGGTTGCTTTGGTGACACCGATGCATGCAGATGGTCGTGTGGATCAAGCGTCCCTAGAAAAACTGGTTGAATTTCATGTTGAAAATGGCACCGATGCTATCGTGGCCATGGGGACGACAGGTGAGTCAGCGACTCTCGATGAAAAAGAACATTGCAAGGTTTTAAAGCAAGTTGTTGAGATGGCTAAAAATCGTATTCCGATCATTGCGGGCACGGGTGCGAACTCCACCTCAGAAGCCATTGAACTGACTCAATGTGCTATGGATGCAGGGGTTGATGCCTGCTTGCTAGTAACGCCTTATTATAATAAGCCCACTCAGGAAGGCTTGTATCAGCATTTTAAAAAAATCGCTGAAAGCGTTGCCATACCACAGATATTATATAATGTACCGGGTAGAACTGCCGTTGATATGTTGCCAGAAACCGTTGCTCGCCTAGCTGGTATTGCCAATATAGTGGGCATTAAAGAAGCTACCGGCGATATTCAGCGTGGGGTGCAAATTATTGAAGAATGTGGCGACCAGTTAGATATTTATTCGGGTGATGATGCCACTGCGATGGAGTTGATCCTCTTGGGTGCGAAGGGTGATATTTCAGTCACTGCCAATGTTGCCCCTAAGGCAATGCATGAAATGTGTGCAGCGGCATTAGCGGGTGACAGAGAAACGGCCAGTGCCATTAATGACCGTTTGCTTGGCCTGCATAGTAAACTATTTGTTGAGTCTAATCCTATTCCAGTAAAATGGGCGCTATATGAAATGGGCTTGATTCCCGATGGTATTCGCTTACCTTTGACGGTGCTGGATGCGCAATACCATGATGTTGTTCGTGATGCTATTAAGCAAGCATCATGATATGAATAGAATAACTAGAACATAATAAATTTGATTTGAAAAAGTAACCCAATAGAACAGGTGTATGATGAAATATAGTGCGACTGAATATAGTGCGACTAAATATAATAATAAGAGCCTCAGCTCAGAAAAAGCGAGTCATCAGTTTGCTAAATTAGCACTGGTTGTTGCCATTTCGTCTGCACTGATCGCCTGTGATTCTATGCCGGATCTGGATGATACCTTCGCCGGTAGAAAAGTAGATTATAAAAAACAAAGTCGTGATGTGGCTACCCTGGAAATTCCACCGGATCTCACCACCGCGACCTATGATGAAATGATGGTAGTACCGGATATTAATACCGGTGGTAATGCTTCTTATCAGGATTATGCTAAGGAACGCCAGGGTAATCGTGTCGTGGTTGACAAAGTATTGCCCGATCAAAACAATATTGAGCTAGTCCGTGATGCTGACGATGTGCGTTACCTGGTCATTAAGGGGACTAAGGCTCAGGCATGGGAAAAAATGCGTGAATTCTGGCTTAATAGCGGTATGCTGATTAAGCGTGAGAACCCGAATACCGGTATTTTAGAAACAGAATGGTCTGAAAACCGTGCTGATATTCCACAGGATTTTATTCGTTCCGCGTTAAGTACGGTGCTTGAGTCTTTCTATTCTGCGGGCACTCGAGATAAATATCGGGTACGTATTGAAACGGGCGATCAAGCGGACAAGATTAATCTCTACCTAACCCATTATGGTATGGAAGAGGTAATTGAAAATGAAACGACAGAGCGGACGATTTGGAAATCGCGTCCCAGAGACCCCGAGTTAGAAGCAGAAATGTTGGGTCGTATGATGGTCTATATGGGTGTTGAAGAGCAAAAAGCGAAAGCCTTATTGGCTCGCTCAGCAACCAAGAAAGTGGATCGAGCCACTATTTCTCGAAATGCACAGGGTAATTCACGCTTAGTCGTGAAAGAAACCTTCCCACGTGCATGGCGTCGTACCGGCGTTGCTCTGGATCGTATCAGCTTTGTAGTGGAAGATCGTAGCCGTGCAGATGGTATTTATTTTGTACAGTACAATGATCCCTTGGCAGAAGAAAATGATGATGGCTTCTTCTCTGGTCTGAAGTTCTGGAAAGACAAAGTGGCTGTTGATCAGAGTAAGTACCAAATCAAACTCTTTTCTCGTGGTGATGATACCGTTATTCTGGTCTTGGATTCTAATGGTCAGCCGGATACATCGAAGACCTCCTATCGTATCCTTAACCTATTATATGAGCAGTTAAGATAAATTGAATACTGTTTGAAGGGCTTTTGCGAGTCCTTCAAATTATGCCATTCCCTATTTTCAAGGACTTCAATGCAGACTGCTGTGAGTACTTCATCACTTGATGTGCTGAATCGCGTTTTTGGCTATAGCGCCTTTCGCGGTGAGCAGGAAGCCATTATCAATCAGGTGATATCCGGACAGGATGCCCTGGTGTTGATGCCAACCGGTGGCGGTAAGTCATTGTGTTATCAAATCCCCTCTATTGTTCGTGCTGGCACGGGTATCGTGGTGTCGCCATTGATTGCCCTGATGCATAATCAGGTCACTGCGCTCAAATTGCAGGGTGTGGCGGTGGCATTTCTTAATTCCAGTTTATCGTTTCAAGAAGTACAGGCCGTTGAAGGTCAGTTAATGCGTGGTGAACTGGACTTGCTCTATGTCGCACCAGAGCGCCTCTGTCAGGAACGCACACTGAATCTTTTGCACCAAATAGATGTGGCCTTATTTGCCATTGATGAAGCCCATTGTGTCTCGCAATGGGGGCATGATTTCCGTCCGGAATACATTCAACTGTCCATCTTGCATGAACAATTCCCTCAAGTGCCCCGTATTGCCCTCACTGCGACTGCAGATGAAAGTACCCGCAAAGAAATTTCCTTACGTCTGGATCTGGGGGCTGCTGATTTATTTATCAGTAGCTTTGATCGCCCCAATATTCGTTATCGGGTCCAACAAAAAAATAATGCCCGTGCGCAATTATTACAGTTCATCAATTCGGAACACCCTCAGGATGCCGGTATTGTTTATTGTTTGAGCCGTAAAAAAGTTGATGAAACAGCAGCATGGTTAGCAGAGCAGGGTATTAAAGCCTTGCCCTACCATGCCGGTTTATCGGCCAATGTACGACAATTACATCAGGAACGCTTTTTAAGGGAAGATGAAATCGTCATTGTGGCCACCGTGGCCTTCGGTATGGGCATTGATAAACCCGATGTGCGTTATGTGGCACACATGGATTTACCAAAGAGTATTGAGGCTTATTATCAGGAAACTGGTCGTGCAGGCCGCGATGGCCTACCAGCTGATGCCTGGATGGTCTATGGTCTACAAGATGTCATCATGTTACGCCAAATGTTATCCAGTTCTGAGGCCATTGAAGAAGTTAAACGGCTGGAACAACGTAAATTAGAAGCGATGCTGGGCTTTTGTGAGATTATTTCTTGCCGCAGGGCAAGTTTATTAGGTTATTTTGGCGAACAACCAGAGCCAAGGTGTGGCAATTGTGATAATTGCCTGGAACCGGTGGAAAGCTGGGAAGGCACGACTGAGGCACAAAAAGCACTATCCTGTGTGTTTCGTACCGGCCAGCGTTTCGGGGTAAATTATTTAATTGATGTCTTGCGGGGTAAATTGACGCCTCGTATCGAACAATTTCGCCATAATGAAGTATCTACTTTTGCTATTGGTCAAGAGCTGACAGAAGTACAGTGGCGCTCCGTATTCCGTCAATTAATGGCCAGAGGCTTATTGGCGGTAGATATGGATGGTTATGGCTCACTGAAGTTGACCGAAGATAGTCGCCCGATACTCAGAGGTGAGGAGACAGTGCATTTTCGTAAGGACATTGTTAGAGCGAAAAAAGCCCCACGCCGGAAAAAAACCAGTACCGTTTATTCCAGTTATTCTGATCATTCAGAAGAAAAAAAGATTTGGGAAGCACTACGAACAAAGCGCACCGAACTGGCCCAAGAGCAAGGTGTACCGGCCTACATTATTTTTCATGATGCGACTTTAATGGAAATGGTTGAACATCATCCCGTGAGCCTACATGAATTGAGCCAAATCAGTGGTGTGGGAGCGAGTAAGCTGGAAAAATATGGGGATGAGTTTCTTGAAGTGCTGATGGCGATGGAATAGGCTTTGGCTTTGGCTCTTGATTTTCCGCCCAAAGCGAAGCGTCCTCCTGCAAGCCCAAACCTTCCCCTTGTCACCCGACGAAATCAACTATTCGAGCGACCCTTTTATAGTCGGTTCTGCCAAGCATGCAGTTTTTGCTGCGCAGAACGTGTCGCGTGAACTGAGCTTTGTATATGCTGAGTCCAGTTCTTAAGTCCTTTGAATTGCGTATCAGGATAGCTGAAATCTTGGCAGATATCTTCTGCTTCAGGCACATAGCCATCAGCATCTGCGAATTTTTTTACATCATTGCAAAATATATCAAGTTTAGTGTAATGAAACATTCTTAACTCCTTTTGTTATTAAACAACAACCGCTGCAATTTTACAGTTCACTACGAATAGATGGATCAACTGATTTATTCAGCGATACTCATCTGAAAAACGCATTAAATTTGTCAGATGTATTGTTAACTATGGAAGAGGAAAAAGGATAGAGCAAGAAAATAAACGAAAAAAAAGGGCTTATTTTATAATTGGTTTAGAATTCAAGATGTTGATGATGAATGCTGATTGAAAAGTAACCAGTGTAATTTAATGTCATGAAATATAAATGAATTTTTATATTTCATGATAGGCTTTAGAGGGAGGTAAGGCTTATTTCTTAACGATTTTATCCTGTTTTAACTGAATAAAATCTAACAGAATATGTGCCGACTCCATTAGGAAGGTATGGCTGTCACTGTCTTTTTTATCTTTTTCTTTCTCATCATCATGATCTTCATTCAGACCAAGCACATCATCCTTTTCATCCAGTTCTTTAATGTCTTTAAAGGGCTTCTCACCTTTGGCAATGCGGCGCTTGTTTTCAATGTCCAATTGTTCCTGACGGGATTCCTGATATTCTTTTTGTCTAATTTTATAGTTTAGAGAAAGCGTTTTTTGATCTTTTTTCTTGTCAATACGTGCAACGGTCTCTTCAATGTAACGGAAGTCAGGATCACTTTTTGTTCGTTGTAGATGTTTTGCTTTGAGTGCAGGAAAGAGTTTGTTTAATTCAGGATAATGCTGGTAGTCGGCATTTTTGACTTGATCCCATGGTAAAGCTTCAGGTAGGGAGCTTTCTCCGATGTCATCTTTGTCATATAAGGCCGGAAAAAGTATATCGGGAATGACGCCCAAGTTTTGTGTGCTATCACCGGAAATACGGTAAAACTTCGCATGGGTAAGTTTGATTTGACCTTGCTCTAATTGCTGTAAGGCCTGCACAGTGCCTTTACCAAAGGTTTGATTGCCAATGATCAGCCCGCGTTTATAGTCCTGAATCGCACCAGCGAAAATCTCTGAAGCAGAGGCACTTAAACGATTAACTAAAACCGCCAATGGGCCATTGTAGATAATTTCATCACTATCATCGTTTAATTGTGCAATACGGCCATCGGCAGATTTAACTTGCACTGTGGGACCGGATTTAATGAATAACCCGACCAAAGAGTTTACTTCTTGTAGTGAACCCCCGCCATTGTTACGCAGGTCGATGATCAGACCATCGATATTGTCTTTTTGTAATTCTTTAATGAGTTTTTTGACATCACGGGTGGTACTTTTGTAATTGGGATCACCGGCCTGAGCAGCTTTAAAATCAATGTAAAAAGCGGGAATTTCAATGATACCTACTTTTTGCTTAATGCTATTATTGCTGATCTCAATGATTTCTTTTTTCGCCGCCTGTTCTTCTAGTTTGACCGTGTTGCGGACAATTTGAATGGTTTTGGTTTTATGTTCATCTTTGTCTTTTTGCGGAATCAGTTCTAAGCGTACCGTCGTGCCTTTTTTGCCACGGATCAGTTGTACCACGTCATCTAAACGCCAACCAATCACATCAACGACTTCGCCATCAACACCCTGGCCAACACCGACAATGCGATCACCAGCTTTGAGTTGTCCGGCTTTTTCTGCAGGCCCTGCAGGTACTAAGCGTTTGACTTTGGTATAGCCATCTTCTGACTGTAGCATGGCACCGATACCTTCCAAAGAAAGACTCATTTGGATATCAAAGTTTTCGGACACGCGAGGAGAAAAATACTGAGTATGGGGATCATAGGATTCAGCGAGAGCATTCATGTAGATTCTGAAGGCATCTTCATTATTGGTTTGTTTGATGCGATTGAGTTGATTTTTATAGCGTTTGGTCAGTAATTCCTGAATTTCTTTATCATCTTTGCCCGCCAGTTTAAAACTGATGATGACATTTTTTAATTGTTGCTTGGTGAGTTTGTTTTGCGCTTCCTTATTAGCAGGCCAAGGCAGTTTGTCTCGCTCGATCTCCAGTGTTTCATCCGTTGTGAAATCCAGCTCGTCGAAGTGGTTTTCCAGTAGGTTAAGGGTGTAAACTAAGCGTTCTGCATGACGTTTCTGATAAAGGTTAAAGGCTGTAAAAGCATTTTTGAGTTCACCACGACGAAAGTTGTTGTCGATAAGATAACGAAACTTCTCGAAGCGTTTGATATCTTCAGCGAGAAAAAAAGTGTGATTGGGATCCAGTGACTTGATAAAGGCATCAAACACTTTAGATGATAACTTGTCATCCAATACCATTTGACGATAATGTTGGTACTGAAGTTGTTTGGCAATGACAAAGCTGAGTTTAGCATGCTCTTTGTCCGGTACAACGGGATGGATATATTCTTCAGTCTGATAAACTTTAGCAACAGAAAATAAGGGCGTGCTGAGAAAAATCGTGGCAATGGCAATGGATAAAAATTTATTGAGCATAAATGACTTCTTCAGTTTTGTGTGTCATACACGGGTTAAACTACATTTTCAGATATTATGAGTATAGACAGTGATTTTAATTGTCCGTTCACTGCCTTTATAATACACCACTCATTGATGTTTCTGGCAATCTTTTTAAAATATAGTGATACTTTACCGGTTTTTAAATGAAATCAATGAAAAACAGTTAAAAATATTACTTTTTCACATAAAATTAGAGAGAATTTCACTCAATGGGACGTTATCGAGCACCACGGCCACCCTCATCAAAATACATTACCCCGGAGGGGAAAGCCCGCATGGAAGAAGAACTCAGTTATTTATGGAAAGTAAAACGTCCGGCAATAACGCAGACTGTTTCCGAAGCGGCTGCTCAGGGGGATCGCAGTGAAAATGCTGAATACATTTATGGTAAAAAACAACTTCGAGAAATAGACTCTAGAGTGCGTTTTTTATCGAAACGTTTGGATGATATGGTGGCAGTTGATCGCATTCCTGAAGATAAGAAAAAAGTCTTTTTTGGTGCCTGGGTGGAGCTGGAAGATGAATCGGGAACATTACAGCAATTTCGTATAGTGGGTCCCGATGAGTTCGATGTAAAGCGGGGTTTTATCAGCATGGATTCCCCTCTGGCACAGGCCATATTAAATAAACGTGAAGGGGATGACGTGGTCTTCCAAGGTCCTAAAGGAATGCTAGAATATTATTTGAATCGTGTCCAATACGAGGCGTTTTCTTAGTTTGTAAGCTTATATGTTTATAGGCTTAAACCTAAAAAAATCAGTTGAACCTACTGCGACCGCCTTATGCACTGAATCTTAAGGATTTTCCAGAACATTTTGACTTCACCCGTAGGGTGACTACGAATAAAGCCAAAATAACCTGTAAAACCCTTAATCTTTAGCACCTAAGTCGCTCTCGCTACGATTCAACTGATTATTTTAGGTTAAAGTCAGCTTCAGCGGTGGATTTGTCGATTGAAACGAGCAGCTCGCAATAAGTGTTTTCACTCATGGGATCATCATCACAATTGCATCCGGCGATGATTTCATTGAAGAAGATGCCGACTTTGATTTGAATGTGAGTGTTGTTTTCAGATGCCGAATTGATTAATGCGGCGATATTGGATGCATCGACTTTGCCCCCTTGAGTGGTTGCATGGTGTAGGGGTAAAGCGTTATCAGAAAGAGTCTGAAGTTCTTCTTTTAAGGTGCTTTTAAATGTCTCACTCCCCCAACTTTGCAAGGATTTAAGTAGTTGGGGCATGGCTTATTGAGCCTTGGGGATCAGCGCTATTTCATCACCGTGTTCTAATACGGTAAAGAGTTCAGCAAATTCTTTGTTGACGGTAAATTGCACGCTATCATTTTTAAAGGCGCGTTCCCAGCGCATTCCACGCTTACTTAAAAATGCCAGTAAATCTTCAATGGTTTTAACCTTTTCTGGTAATTCCAGCTCTTCTTCTTCTTTGGTAAACGCAATGAGTTTATCCATAAAATAAAGTATTTTTATGATGGCGGGGCCGTTATGCGTTTTGTCTGCTTCCCCACGATTTAAATGATATTTTTCTAGGGTTGCAAGGTAGTTTGCCCAATTTTTTTCATAATTCTCACCCAGCTCATAGAGTGTTTCCCATGAATAAATACCCTGATCATAGCCATCATCAAAAAACAGTCTTAGTGCATAACTTCCCTGTGCTTCAATGGAGTCAATATTGACATTGATTTTGCCAGCAACAGGTTCGTTAACGCTCTTTATTTCTGCTGATTTACCATGAGTTCTCAGGTATTCACAACTCAGCATATAATTTTCACCGGTATCAAAGCTGATTTCAAGTAAGCGTGATTTTTTGTGTAGATTAATTGCGATGGGATTATGTTCGGTCATATTTTTAACTTTGAGATTTATGTCATTGATATCATCAATGTGGGGATAAGTGTTGCAAAATTACAGGGTCAATGGGGTAATTAGGATATTTTTTTTGTAATTGTTGCAATGCATGTCGGGCATTATTGAGTTGACCATTATTGATAAATTGTTTTATTTCCACCAGTTTTTGTTCCGCTTCGTCGGTATTGTGCTGATTTTTGTGGGTGAGTATTTCTTGCTCAGGAATAATGATATTTTGAATCGTTGCCTCACTAAGAGCCGGTGCGTTGTTGAATTGAACTCTTTGCTGATATTTCATTGCAGCACTAGGTAAAGCACTTGGTGTAGCTTGCATTTTTGGCATTGGATTAGAGTCAAAGCGCAATTTACGTGTGTCTATGCTGGATTTTTCCACTTTTGCTTTGGGCTTTGATTTCTTTTTGCGTGCCAAAGAGGGCATGCTATCCATCTCTGTCATATCAGTTGTCATATCAGCTGTTATATTTGATGTAGAAACTGCCTCCATTGCTGCTTGAGGGAGGATTGCTTCTTCCGTTAGTTGTTGTTCTGCTTGCCAGGTATTGACTGCGAGCAGGCCGACTAAAGAAAATAATGCGATAGAGGCTGCCCATGAGCTTGGCTGAGTCCACCACGACTTATTGCTTGTGTTGACAGCATCTTTGGCAGCAGAGAGGATGTTTTTATCCAGTTCACTTGATGGTTTTTGACTATCACTGCTTTGATAAAGCTCAGACAGGTTGGAGTTTCCCTCTAAGTATTGGGAAAAAAATACCTCATCTGTTGGTGTGGCGGTGGTGGATTTATCAAATGTTTTTTTCATAAGGTCTTATTGATCACTGTTTGTTTTTGTATATCCGTGATACTGGGATATAAGTGCTGACGTAATTTCTTGATCGCATAGCGTAAACGACTTTTGACACTCTCATAGGAACTATCGGTTACTTGAGCGATGTCTGCTAATGATAAGCCGTTTTTTTCATGTAATAAAAATACTTCTCTTTGCTCATGGGGCAAGTCATCGATTCCTTGGAGTAGTCGCTGTTGCAACTGCTCTGTTTGCAATGTGTTGTCAGGTGTTTCGACGCTTGTTCCTGATTTTTCTATGGCCTTGTCTAATTCGGCTTCAGCATTTTCGGTGTCTGCTAATGAGCGAACCAGATGTAATGCCTGGTGTTTACTTTGGCGATAATGATCGAGCAAACGATTGCGAGCAATGGTGTAGAGCCAGGTTTTAAAGGATGCATCCTGTTTGAAACGTGAACGGGATTTGATCAGGTTTAGCCATACATCTTGATGCAATTCATCGGCGCTACTGGTCGATTGTGTCTGACGAAATAAATAATGATAGATAGCATTTTTGTAGCGCAGATAAAGTATCTCGAATGCGGCTACATTACCTTGCTGGTAGGCGTGAATTAACTGCTCATCCGTTTGTTCGTCTGTCACCTGATCATTTTTCCATGTGTTAATTATAGACGTAGATGATGCTAAAAAGGGTTTTTTATTTTGCACTGTATTTGTTTACAGTCAGTCTACCTAAAGACAGGAGGGCATAAATAAACAGGCCGGGATCAAATAAATAATCCCATAAATTATGGCTTTCCAATACGCCTAATTGATAGGCTAGGGTGGCTGAGGTGAGGCAAACTAATAATAGCAGGTTGTTTTTAATGAGTGCCAGCCACATGAGCATGGTTAGAACAATAATAAATAAAGTGGGAATTAAGCGACCATGGTCGGTATTTATGAATCCCCAAGCATAGGGATCAATTGTGCCATAGCCCAAGGCGGTGGGGTAAAAAAAGAGACCGCAGAGTACGATGATGCTATAAAGTAGTGGTGTCGAGGATTGGCTTTTCTCAGTGTTCGTTGCAGTGCTGAAATAATAGCTTAATAAAATCAGCGATGTGATACTGAGAGCATTAATAAGTCCACGCACGTAGAGGTTGATACTATCACCTGAAATGGGCATAAATGAAATGACAAATAATAGACTGGCAAAAAAATAACTGCTCTGATGACTGACTTTAACAAGGAGTAATAGGCGTAATAAGATTGCGGCTAAAAGCAGGGAGATACCACTAAGCCCAATAATACTGCTTAAGGGCAGCATTTGAAAATCGAAAATGGGAAAATTCATTGTGATTTCCCTGCTGTTTTAGAATTGTTACTGAGTAGCCAGGACTTATTAAACACTGCATGTTTTATGTGACTTTTGTGCCAAGTATACAAGAGGTGAATGTTGCCATTTTGTGTTTGTAACAGCCAGGGGTAAGAAAACTGCTGGCTCTTATCGGGAGGAACTAAGACATTTTTCTCGACTACTTGTGCCAATTGCCATGTTTCTCCTGCATCTTGGGAGATCGCGAGGGAAAGATCATCGCGCTCCTGAGGATCATTATTATAAGCCAATAATAAATCATGATTATCGTTCAGAGTCAGACCAATAATTCCCGCACCGGGGTTGGCTAGTGTGCTTTTTTTTACGGCTGACCAACTTTGCCCAGCATCGCTGCTGTGCTGAATGAGTATACGATTAGGAGGGGGGCCTTGATAACGCATCATAGCAATGGCATTTTTTTCTGAGGTAGGGAAAATAATGGGTTGTAATGAGGTTTGTCCCCAGGACAAACGGGTTTTATGAATGACTTCACCCTGGCTGTTGAGCTTTAATAATTCGCCAAATTTCCCTAATAACTCATGATAAACCGGTAGTCCGATACTGCCATCAGCATAATGAATGGCGCTGCCTTTGATGAGGGTACTGAGGTTCAAAAAAGGGGAGGTGATTAGTCGTTTAGGGCTTGACCAGGTATGCCCTTCGTCATGTGATTGGGTTAAATTAATGGCACTACCAGCCCAGCCACCCACGGAGACACTGACATAAAATAGCCAGATGCTATTATCCGGCCCGCGAGTGACCACGGGATTACCTAATTTACGAATATAACGGGAGGTACCATTACGGGTGAATAGACGGGTAATGAGCTCCTTGTCTTGTCCCCATTGCTGGGTACTATTATCCCAGATGTTTTGATAAATGCTGACATCCTGATGGCCTTCCCGTGTGCCACCATACCAAAAGGCCATCACATTGTTGTTCGCCAGTTCTATGGCTGTGGGACTATGGACTTCCAGGGTTGACTCATGGGAGGTAAAACTACTATGAAAAAAGGCCTTATTTTTAGCTGACTTGTCTTTAGCTGACTTATTGTTATCCAAGCCAGTCTTGTTTGAGTTATCACTTAAAGGACTTAGTTGAAACTCAACTTTGACGGCAGGATTAAAAAGTGAGCCAGTGATGGGCAATAGAGAAATCAAGCCCAGAATAAACACGAGTTTATGACTTAAATTAGTCTTTGTGGCATGAGTTGATGAAGTCATATTGTTTTAAACAAGCATAATGCTGGCAAGACCAAGAAAGGCAAAAAAGCCGACGACATCGGTGACGGTGGTGAGAAAAACACCGCCTGCTAAGGCTGGATCTGCACCGGCTTTATCGAGTAATAAGGGAATAACAACACCGGAAAAAGCCGCGACCACTAGGTTGATTACTACTGCGAAACCGATAACGATAGCCAGTGTTTGACTGGAAAACCAGAAACCGGAAATAATGGCCAAAACTAATGCCCAGAGTATGCCATTGATAAGACTGACGGATAATTCTTTGATCATCAGACTTTGATAATTTTTGCTACTGAGTTGCCCTAAGGCCATGCCACGTATCACCAATGTGAGTGTTTGACTGCCTGCGACACCGCCCATGCTGGCGACGATAGGCATTAATACCGCTAAGGCAACGACTTTTTCTATGGTAACTTGAAACATGCCAATAACGCTGGATGCGAGCAAGGCGGTTAATAAATTCACCCCCAACCAAAGTGCGCGGCGCTTGCTGCTGCTGAATACCGGCGCGAACATATCGTCTTCTTCACTTAAGCCTGCCTGACTCATAAAAGTGTGCTCACCTTCATCACGGATGACATCAACAATATCATCAATGGTAATGCGTCCCAGCAGATAGCCTAGGTCATCGACAACGGGCGCAGTGATTAAGTCACGACGTTCAAATAAGGCGGCGACTTCTGTTTGCTCGGTACTGGCATTAATGCCGCGTAGCTTAGTATTCATGACACTGGCAACAGATAATTCGGGATCACTGGTTAATAAGTCGGATAGGTATAAAACGCCCTGATAAAATCCGGCCTTATTGACCACGATAAGATTATCAGTGGTGTCGGGTATTTGGCCTAAAAAACGCAGATAGCGCATCACGGTTTCAAGGCTAATATCTGTGCGGATTGAAATAGTATCGGTGTTCATTAAGCCACCGGCACTGTCTTCAGCATAGGATAGTACGGATTCTAAACGTTCCCTATGTTGGGTTTCCATAGATTGCAAAAGTACCCGACTGACCACATCAGGCATGTCGGGTAATAAGTCGGCCATGTCATCGTGATCCATGGTACGGGTGGTCACAACCAGTTCATTGGTTGGCATGGATTCGATGAATTGTAGACGGATATAGTCGTTCAGATGGGTGAGGGTTTCACCCTTAAGTTCGATGGCAACTAGTGCCCAGATGCGGGCGCGTTGTTCTTCATCAGGTAGTGATTCGATTAAAAAGGCAATTTCTGCAGGGTGTAAAGAGTTGACCAGTGTCTGTACACTGGATTCCTGGCCTTTATCAATCGCAACATAGACAGGGGCAAGTTGTTCTTGCAGTTGTTGCTCTTGTAATTGTTGTTCCTGGGCCAGTGGCATTGGCTCCCCTTTTTTTACCTGATACTCTATTGGTATTTTATAAGGGACCGATCAACCTGCTTTATACTTAAATGTAGGATGTGGTGAGGAACGAAGCGCATCAAAGGCTTTAAATAAACGTTTTTGATGCGCTTCGTTGCACTCACCACATCCTACAAGTGTAAAGATAAATGGGCTTACTGGGTCAGTCCCCTTACAATACGCGGAGCTGAATCTTTATGTTGCTATGTAAGATAATAGTTTAACATATTGCTATTGAATATTTGTAACTATTCTTCATCAAAGCGATGCTTGATTAAGAGTTCTAATGCCGCAACGGCTTCTTTTTCATCATTGCCATTGATGACGAGAGTGACTTCTATTCCCTTGCTGGCAGCCAGCATCATGACACTCATAATACTTTTGCCATTGGCAGATTTAGTGCTTGTTTTGAGTTCGATATTGGATTTAAAACTACTGGCAAGGGTCACTAGTTTGGCTGCAGCGCGAGCATGCAGGCCTAGTTTGTTGGTAATGGTCAGTGTGCGCTCAATCATTTTGCTACAGAATCAGTCGTTTGATTAACAATGAAAATACTATCACTGGCACTGGAACAAGCTTTTTCTGCCAGGTCATGCAAGCTCAGGTGTGCATAGTTCATAATTCGAACTAACATCGGCAGGTTAATGCCGGTGACGATTAGGCATTTGTTAGGGGCTCTTTTTTCGGTCAGTTTGGCGGCGATATTGCTGGGGGTTGAGCCGTAAATATCAGTCACAATGAGCAACTCGTCGTTGTCACCCAATGTGTGGCAAAATGCGCGAGCTAATTCATAGCCTTGCTCTATATCCATTTGCGAGGTGATTTTTAGGTTGTGGCAAACAATGGGAGAAACGCCCATCATATTGGTTGCAGTACTGAGAATACTACTGCCTATGTTGTCGTGAGTGATGAGTAGCAGCGTGACACTCATGTCATCATGCCCTTAAAAAAGTGGAAGATGGCAAGATTATATGCTGAAATTCCTTGCTTTGATAGGGGACAAAGGGGATAGATTTGTATTCACTATTATTCTCTTGTTTGAGCGCGAAATCTTAGCTAAATTTGCAGATATTAGACTAATTCTTTATGCCGGGCAATGACTGATTCGCGGTGCTGTTTAAAATGTTGTGTGAGTCGTTCCACCATGTAAACAGAGCGATGTTGTCCGCCAGTGCAGCCAATGGCAATGGTCAGGTAGTTACGATTATTGTCTTCAAAACAACTGAGCCATTTTTCAACATATTGCTGTATGTCATTAAACATTTCATTACAACTTTCTTGCTGATCAAGGAAGTCTATCACGGGCTGGTTTTTTCCGGTTAAGGGGCGTAGTGAGGGCTCCCAATGGGGGTTGGGTAAGCAACGCATATCAAACATCATGTCCATATCATCGGGCAGGCCGTGTTTGAAGCCAAAGGATAGAAATTGTAGCGCCATAATGGCCTGACTATTTAAGGTATCCAAGAGTTTTATTTTGTCTCGCAATTGATGGACATTGCAAGTCGAGGTGTCGATTTGTTGATTGGACTCGTCACGGATCATGCTGAGAATAAGGCGTTCTCGATCGATTGCTTCTTCCAGTGAGGTGAGTTCATTGGTCAGGGGGTGTTTTCTGCGAGTTTCACTGAAACGTTTGAGCAAAATACTGGTTTGCGCATGGAGAAATAGCACATGGCAGTCGATGCCATCATCTTTTATTTGTTGGATAATTTGGGAAAATTCAGAAAAATTATCACCCAGAGTACGAGCATCGATACCAATGGCGACTTTATCGAGATAATGCCAGTTTTTTAGGCTTTTTTTCACCAACTCAGAGAGTAATTCTAAGGGTAAATTATCAATACAATAGTAGTCCAAATCTTCCAGCACTTGCAGGGCAATGGTTTTTCCTGAACCGGATAGGCCACTGACGATTTGTAGTTTCATATTGTTATTTTCCTGAGCTGTTCTCTATAAGGTATCTATTACAAGGTATTTGTTACGACGCATGTGTCACGATGCATCTATCCTATCATAATTAGAAAATTGCAAAAGTGCTGTTTTTATTATGGCTATGATATTGCGTCCTGGGTACAAATGCAGATTGATTCCAGGTATGTTTATCGCTTGAAACTGCCATTGCTGGTCGTTAGGCTGTAATAATTGTTCGGGTGTTTGTTGGTTGATAATTTCAAGTCTGTCATTTGCTTTGAGCAGGTGGATAATAAAGTGAATAGGGGAGCTGTTCTTAGCAAACTGTTCACCAAAGAGTGTCCTAACATTGATGACGCCTAAATCATGTATATGCATAAGGCTGATAAAGTCTTCAGGACAGTGGCCAATGACCTGAGTTTGGGGGCTGTTGATGGTGAATTCTGGGGCATCATCGCAAATGAGAGAGGCACCGTTTTGGATGAGTTGCAATGCTATTTCTGACTTACCAATACCACTTTCCCCTATCAGATAAACCCCGATAGCATTAATCTCAAGTAGCACACCATGCTGAGGAAGATGCTGAGGAAGATGGGGCATTAAAACATCGACTAAAGATTAATGATTAAATTATAAACAGTTTCTGGCGAGGTGGCATTGCTCAATTTTTTCCGGTTTTTTTCCTGACGAAAAAATTCGGCAAGTTTGGCGAGTATCTGTAAATGTTCTTCGGTGGAATGATCGGGGATAAGGAGAGCAAAGAGTAGGGTGACGGGTTGTTTGTCAATGGCATCATAATCAATGCCGTTTTTTAGACTAATAAACACTCCGATAGTATCAGTACATTCTGCCAGTCGTCCATGGGGGAGTGCGACACCATGACCAATGCCGGTACTGCCTAAGCGCTCACGTTCGACCAAGGTTTCAAATACGTTGTTAATTTTATATTCAGGGTAGTTATCAGCGATAATTTGGCTGATGGCTTCAAGTGCCTTTTTTTTACTACTGGACGGGTTGTTCAGTTGAATCTGATCAATTTTGATAAGATTGCTAAATTTCATGATGATTGATTTTGCTTTTTATGTATAAGTTATAAATAAGAAAATGCTTCACTGGCACTGTGTTACTGGGATATTTTGCTACGTAAGACAGCGACAGTGAAGCCGAACTCAGTTAAAGTTCGTGGGTTTTCAAACTGACTTCACCACGGTGGTGATCAGTCATTTTTTCTTTATGTTTTTTCACTTGACGATCCAGTTTATCAATGAGACTGTCAATAGCTGAATACATGTCTTCTTCAACGGCTTCAGCGAATACTTTGTTGCCTTTTACCATCAGGGTTGCTTCCGCTTTCTGACGTTGCTTTTCAACACTTAAAATAACATGACTATTATTGACAATATCAAAATGGCGCTCAACGCGTTCCATTTTCTGATTAACATAATCACGTAGTGAATCAGTGATGTCGATATGATGTCCGGTTATATCTACTTGCATAAGATTAGCTCCTCGTTAACGATGATAAAAGAGAGATATTTAAAAAATAAATAAAACGCTTTTACCGGTTTTTAGTATCTAAGTGGCGCGTTATTAAAAAGTATAAGTCTGATTAATAATGGCTCCCTTAGTTACAATGCTTAGCGCATTTTATAATGCACTCAAATAATACTCTTTCTTTCATTAGACGGCGGTATGGACATTGATTCGCGGTATTTTGCGACTGTCCTTCGTGCCACGTTGTAGTTCTGTTCTGCCAACATGACTGATATTTTATTATCACTCAAAGGCTTGCGACCATTTTCTGCAGCAATGAATTTTTTAATAATGGCCCGTATCGCTGTGGCTGACGCTTCGCCACCACTTGCTGTGCTGACATGGCTGGAGAAAAAATATTTTAGTTCAAAAATACCCTTGGGCGTGTGCATGTATTTTTGTGTGGTGACGCGAGAAATGGTCGACTCGTGCATCTCCACCACTTCTGCGACATCAGCTAACACTAAGGCTCGCATGTGTTCTTCACCGTATTCAAAGAAGTCCTGTTGAAAGTTTAAAATGCTCCGAGATACTTTTAATAAGGTATCATTACGGCTTTGTAAACTTTTTATAAACCAGCGAGCTTCCTGTAAGTGATCTTTAATGGAACTCATGTCACTGTCTTTTTTAGCGCCTTTAACTAGGTTTAAATATTGTTCATTGATCTTTATATTAGGTGCAGTTTCGGCGTTTAGTTCACAAGTCCATACACCATTTATTTTTTTTACATAGACATCGGGTGTCACATAATGGGGTCTATCGTCAGAAATATGACTGCCGGGTCTGGGACTCAGGCTTTTGATTAGGGTAATGACCTGGGCTAATTTACCTTCGTCTAACTTCATGCGTCTTTTTAAAGTCGCAAAGTCACGGCTGGCTAATAATTTTAAATGTCGAGATACTAGAATTTTGGCTTCATTCAGCCATTGGACATCGCTATCTAATCCCCGCAATTGCAGTAATAGGTTTTCCTGTAGATCGCGTGCCCCAACACCGGGAGGATCAAAGCTTTGAATGCGATGCAGTACGGCTTCAATTTCTTCAACTTCAATTTCATCCTCAGGTTCGAAGGCCTGTAGTAACTCTTCTAAGCTTTGGGTGAGGTAGCCGCTGTCATCAATAGCATCGATAATGGCTTCTGCAATACTTTGATCGGTATCACTAAAGTGTGCCATTTCCATCTGCCAGATAAGATGTTCTTGTAGGCTGTCTTCAGTTTTACCATTGTTTTCAAAGAGGTTGCTATCATCGCCACTCCATGAACTGGTGGCTGTTTGGCCTGCGGTAAAGCTACTACTGGTATCGTAAACATCATCCCAACTTGAATCGGTTGCGAGTTCGCTGGGAATTTCATTTTGGGTGTTTTCAAAGTCAATGCTATTGGCACTGAGTTCGGTGGCTAAATCATCGTTGGAAGTTTGGGTATCATTGTCAGCACTTACTTTGCTGTGTTCTTCAAGTGAAGTGTTACTGTTGTTAGATTCGTTATTATCGGATTGTGTGTCGTTGGCTTCATCGACTTCAAGCATGACATTGCTATCCAGTGCTTCTTGTATCTCCTGTTGGAGATCTAAGCTGGATAGTTGTAACAGTTTGATTGCCTGTTGCAACTGGGGAGTCATTGTCAGTTGCTGGCCTAAGCGGAGTTGAAGCGATTGTTTCATAGACTAAATAATTACTACCTATCAATGTCATTGTAGTGGTCAATCTGACTCACTACAACCCGTGTTATGGGGTATATAAGGAAAATATGTATTCCTTAATTTAATAGTAGCGCAAATTACATGCCATTGCAGTTGATACGGATCAAATAAGTGAGTTATTTTATAAGTAAAAAATATTGTTAAACAATATCAACTGCTTACAATTAAATTAAATTGAAGAAATTTGGTATTTATTCAGTATAATTACCGTACTCGATTAAATAGCTTGTCTTTACAAGGCCGCACGAGCACATCCCTGTGACGCTTTATGAAAACACCCTGTTTTCAAAACCAAGTAAAGACAAGCTATTCAACCGGATACTCTTTCGGTACGTTACAATACGCTGAATAGTAACGAAATTTGTTAAAAAAGGGAAAAAGGTGAATAAACTATTAATCGCTATAAACGCTAAATTTTAAAGTTATCACCGAGGTAAACTTCTCGCACGCGCTCATTGTTTAGCAAACGTTCAGGTGAACCTTTTGCGATGACACTGCCATCGTTCATGATATAGGCTCGGCGACAAACACTGAGGGTTTCTCTAACATTATGATCGGTAATAAGCACACCGATATTTCTTTCCGTCAGGTGTAAAATAATTCCCTGGATATCACTGACAGAAATAGGATCAACCCCGGCAAACGGTTCATCCAGTAAAATAAAATCAGGTTCCATGGAGAGGGTGCGGGCTATTTCAACCCGGCGACGTTCACCACCGGAAAGACTGATGCCTTCGGACTTACGGATATGGGTAATGCTTAACTCTTCGAGCAATTGTTCAAGGCGATCTTTTCTATCGGTGCGATTGAGATCTTTGCGAGTCTGCAAAATAGCCATAATATTATCTTCGACACTCAGCTTTCTAAAGACAGAAGCTTCCTGAGGGAGATAACCGATGCCTTGTTGGGCTCGTTTATGGATAGGTAGACGTGTCATGTCCTGGCCATTGCAGGTAATCTGGCCGCTATCGGCTTTTATGAGTCCAACGACCATGTAAAAACTGGTGGTTTTGCCAGCGCCGTTAGGACCTAGTAGGCCGACGACTTCCCCTTTTTGTACGGAGAAGGAAACATCGTTGACGACTTTTCGTGATTTAAAGGTTTTATTGAGATTTTCTGCACGTAGTTCTAATAGGTGACTGGACATGTTTTTTCGTTACTTAGTTATTTGTTATTACTTTTAGGCTGAATAGTGACACGTACTCGACTGCCGGAAGTGGCTGTTTTGCCATTTTTATTTTTGACACTGGAGGCCACGACGGTTTCTTTTTTGGTGTTATAAATTATTTTGTCGCCGCTAAAAGTGTCGCCCGCCTGCCATACAAAGGCATTTTTGAGTAGATGAATTTTGTCTTTTTTCAGATAGTAAACCATTGTTTTTGAGCGTGCACGAAAATCTTTGTCTTTGCCTTCAGGGCGTTGTTTGAAGGTCGCAAGTTTTTTTGCTGTGCCTTCGGCAACGGCTTTTTCCAGTTCTTTATTTTTGTCATTATATAAAGTGAGTTTGCTGGATTTTATCACCATGCTGCCCTGAGTGAGAATCACATTGCCGGTATAAACACTGACTCCTTTTAAATCATCAATGTCGGCGGCATCAGCTTCTAAGTTAATCGGTTGATCGCGATCGGAGGATAGTGCAAGTAAATTAGCCGGAGCAAGCAGTAAGCCCACTAGGAGTAATAAGAGCGTTGGCAGCAATGAGTCGTTAATAGTGCTGCTAAAAATAGGGCTAAATTTTCTGGATTTCATCGTAGTTTGTTCTCCATCGCTATGGTTTTCTATTCCGTTGGGGCCTTGGCCGGAATATGGCGGCCTTTGACATTGTTTAATAAATAATAACGCTCTTTATCCATATAGGCTTTCATTCCCACACCGGTGGCAATGGTTGAGTCAGTAGTGATTTTGACAGCTTTATCGGTTTCAGCATAGTCTTTATTGGGCCAGATGGTGAGTTCGGGACTTTCTAATTGAGAAAATTGATTGCTCAGTGACTTTTCTCGCCTAATGACTGTATGACCCTTGAGAAAGACGCGAGTTCCATCCTTGTTTATCCAGCCATGATCGGCCTGAATTTTAACCGGTAGGCCCTGAGTACGAAAAAGAGTGATTCTGGGCTGGACAATTTCTGAATCTTCTTCATCGGGATAGTGGAAAATTTGCTCACCGATGATTTTGCTTTTTGGAATGCCTGTCACACTGAAATTAAGAATTTCAGCACCATTAAAAAAAGTATCAGCGACTTTTTTTTGTATGTTCTGCTGCGGAAAAATAATTTGTGACTGATCAATGGTGGCGTTGTTATAAACAAACCAAGTGATGGCTATTGATGCTGCCGGAATGCTCAGCAATAATGTAAAGAGTTTTTTATCCATAGTAAATGCTAATGTTGTGACATTGTTTTAATGCCAGCCTAATCTTGAAGGTAACGAGAAAATTGTGCTTCCATCGTGCCCTGTGCTTGCATTAATAATTCGCAGACATCTCTAACTGCACCCTGGCCACCTATATGTTGTGTTGTCCAATCGGCCTGTTGTTTGACGCGATCATGGGCGTCTGCCACAGCAATAGCTAACCCGACTCTGCGCATTACGGGCAGATCAACTAAATCATCACCGACATAGGCCACTTCTTCAGGTGCTAAGGCTAATTGTTGGCATAATTGCTCAAAGGCTTGAACTTTATCGAGTTGGCCTTGAAAAACCAGTTCAATATTGAGGTTTTTCATGCGATGAGCAACAACTTCAGAGGTTCGAGCGGTAATAACGGCCAGCGGGATGCCTGAGCGTTGTAACATCATGATGCCTAGACCATCACGGGCATGAAAGGCTTTATATTCCAGGCCGTTATCGCCGAAAAAAAGGCGGCCATCGGTCATGACACCGTCAACATCGCAGATCAGTAATTTAATGACACTGGCTTTGGCAGTGATTTGCTGCATATTGGCTATTTTCCTAGTATTGTCATTTTTTCAAGTTAGGTGCTTTGTTGATAGATAACAATCATATAAGCAGTATAGCAAAGCAGTAACAGAGCACCTTCCAGACGATTGATGCCTCCCTTACCCTTAAAACCATAAGCAAATACAAAGAATAAAACAGATAGTCCTATCATAACAGGATAATCACGCGTGAGTACACTGGGATCAAGGATAGCGCCGGTCATGATACCGGGGATGCCGAGCACACCCAGTAAATTGAACATATTTGAGCCGATAATATTGCCAATGGCTATTTCATGTTCGCCTTTGAGTGCGCTGGTGATGGAGGCTGCTAATTCTGGCAAACTGGTGCCAATAGCAACAATGGTTAAACCGATCACTAAATCGCTGACACCAAAGGTGTGGGCGATATTTACTGCGCCCCAAATCAATAGGCGTGAACTGATTAAAAGCACGATAAGACCAATGAATAACCATAAAAAAGCCATGCGGGTTGGCATGTCCCGGGGAATTTCTTCACTGAATTCGGTATCCAGAGGATCTTGTGCATTATTGGGGGTATGGGTACGATTTTTTTCGCGCAGTCCCATCCAAGTGATGAAACCCATTAGGACAAACATACCGATAATGAGAATATAGCCATCGCTATGGCTTAATTCACCATCCCATAACAAGCCTAGAGCGATTAGCATGATCATGAACATAATAGGATATTCACGCTTGAGGATTTTGGAATCGACCATAAGGGGAGTAACTAAGGCGGTAATACCTAAAACCAGGGCAATATTGGTGATATTAGAGCCCAGAGCATTACCCACAGCTAAATTGGGCGTTCCCTGATAGGCGGCAACACCAGAAACTATCATTTCTGGCGCAGAAGTGCCAAAGCCAACAATGGTCAGGCCGATGATGAGCGGGGAAACGCCAAAATTGAGAGCAATGCCGGATGCACCCATAACAAATCGATCAGCACTCCAAATCAGCAAGAGAAAACCGCTTAGAATGGCAAGACTACTTAATAACATCTCCATGGGTAAATCATTAATCCTCTATCAAAACATAAGGGCATAGTAGGGGGGGGCAAAAAAATGCCCCGCTAGCATGAGCATAGCAGAGCATTTTAGCAGGTTATCAGAGTGATATTATAGGCTTTTATTGAGAAACTGGCAGAATAATGATTATTCTTCAAAGTCTTCAATAATGACCTTGGGTGGCTCACCGTCATAAACTCTGTTTTGACGCCATTGATAATAGGACTCGCGGGTAAAGATGTAAGGATCAAGTGCCAATTGGTCACGAAAGTCGGTGGTTTTCAGTAAATCTGCCCGGGCATCGACTGCCTGGGTAGAGGCCAGTGCAACAGTTGCTGAAGTGGGTGAAACTAAGCTCAGCGGGTGCATAAAGAAATCGACGACAAGCGATGGCGCATCACGTAAGCTACTGGGTCCTAAGATGGGCAAGACAATGTATGGGCCAGAAGCAACGCCCCAATAGCCCAGGGTATCAGCAAAGCTTTCTTCATGTTTTGGCAAGCCCATAGGAGTACCCATATCGATGAGACCAAAGACACCAAATACGGTATTGACTGAAAGGCGTAGTGCATCAGAAGAGAACTGTTCTACTTTAAGCTGCAGCACGTCATTGAAGACGACGACGACATCATTTAAATTGCTGAAAAAATTATGCGTGCCGGTTTGCACGGGACCGGGTAATTTTTGATAACCTTTGGCAACAGGTTTGAGGATCGCCTTATCAAAGCCTTCATTAAAATTATAAATACTGCGGTTAGCGGATTCAATGGGATCATTAACGTCACCATCGGGCGTGGTGGTGGCACATCCTAAGCTAAAAAGGGCTATCGCTATCGTTAGGAATAGTGAAAGACGGCGAATTGTTAATATTAAATGTGTCATATTGTTTGTCATTGTGTTTTTGGAACGCTAAACGTGAGTTGGCTTCATAATTGGACACAATATGATAGTCAAAATTTATGAGTAAATAAACAACTGTGTTGTAAAATGTGAACAAAGATTGACAATTTATTTGTGATTTTAAAAACTGCTTTTAAATCAATAAGTTGTTTTGTGGTTTAGTAACTTCTCAATAAGTCTGTGCAAAACTTGAAATAAAAACAAAAAAAGTCTTGACAGCATTTTAGAGGACAAAAATTGCATTTTCACTGCCCCATGTAATTTATCCCTATAAATGATCCTGTCGATCTGTCTCAGATCGAAATAGAATATTTTTGAATATTATCTTAACTGAGAGGGAGTTTGATCAACACAGGGCAAACTAAAGAGCCTTAAAAAGCCATGATACAATTGTTTTATTGAAAACAACCTGTATTGATTATAGTGAAAAAATTACCTCCAATTCCAGAGATACCTGAAGAAGAAAAGACACCGGTAGTCCGATTACTCCTTGCTTTCATGGAGCAACAACAGGAAATCATTCAAAACCAACAGGTTGAAATCGATGCCCTTAAAACAGAAGTTGCTAAGCTTAAAAAGCTACCTCCAAAGCCTAAAATAAGAGCCAGTAAATTGCCAAAGGATGATGACAATGATAATCCGACAGGTCATTCAGGAAGCAAGAAAAACAACTCAGGAAATGGGACTAGTAAAAAGTCGTAAACGAAAGAAGAAATTGGCTATTCATAAAACCACCGTTATCAAACCAGATAACCTGCCAGAACATTCACGTTTTTTAGGGTATCAGGATTATTTTGTTCAGGAGCTGCTGATTAAGCCTTTCAATACTCGTTATCGATTGGCTCGCTATAAAACACCCGATGGTGATACCTGTATAGGAAAATTGAGCTTTGATACACATATAGGACATTTTGGCCATACATTACAGAGTTATATCGTTTATCAATATTATCACCAGAGAGTGACTCAGCCATTGATAATACAACAATTAACAGAATTAGGTTTTGATATTTCAACGGGTCAGATCAATGAGATTTTAATCCATGACAAAGACCATTTTCATACTGAAAAAATACATTGCTAACTGCCGGTATCAACAATAGTACTTATATCCATGTTGATGATACGGGTAGTCGTCATGATGGAAAGAATGGTTATTGTACTCACGTTGGCAATGAAACCTTTGCCTGGTTCAAGTACTCGATATAAGAGCCGGATTAATTTTCTACAATTGTTACGAGGTGCTGCTGTTGATTATACGCTCAACGATGCAGCACTTGATTATATGAGAGCAGAAAAATTACCTCACAAGCCATTGAGCGTTATTGAACAAAGTCATCAGACTTGCTTTGATAATGAAGAAGCCTGGAAATACTATCTGCAGAACAATAGTATCATAACACAACGGCATGTTCGCATTGCCACAGAAGGCGCTTTACTGGGGGCATTAATTAACAGTGGCTTTCCAAGTGATTTGGTGATTGTGAGTGATGATGCAGGACAATTTGATATTTTGTTGCACGCATTATGTTGGATACATGCAGACAGAGTGTTTCAGCGGATACTACCACTCAATGAGCGACATGATAAAGAACTGAACTGGGTACATACTCAGATTTGGGAACTATTTTATGATCTCAAACAATATAAACTTGAGCCAGATGATCCGTTGAAGTCAGCGATTGCTGAACATTTTGATGAATTGTGCCGGACTAAAACAAGCTTTGAAGCTTTGAAACGTTGAATCAGGCACTGAAACGATTGGCAAGAAATAAAACAGAATTACTGCTGGTATTGGAACGGCCTGATATTCCTCTTCATAATAATTTGAGTGAAAATGATATTCGAGAATATGTTATTAAGCGTAAAATTAGTGGTAGTACACGCTCAAAGGATGGGCAACTTTGCAGAGATACCTTTGTCAGTTTAAAGAAAACTTGTTTGAAACAAGGAATTTCATTCTGGGATTTTATTAATGACCGGATCAGCAAGAGAAATTTGATCCCATATCTGCCTGAGTTGCTGAAAGGTAAAGTTTGTGCTGTTTAAATGCACAGACTTATTGAGAAGTTACGTGGTTTAAATCCTACAAAAAGAAAAAAGATTGTTTTTTTAAGTATTTCTTGAGAGTTTGTTTTGATCAATCTATAGCGAAGTTAATGTGGCTATACTTAACCGGACACACAACTTAAAATAACTAAAAGATAAAAAGTGTGACCTAAAATGAATGATCAAACAAAAAAACCGAATAAAAGCTATACATCAGAATTTAAAGAATCAGCTGTCAAATTAGCTAATGAGACGGATCAACCCGTTTCTCAGACTGCCAGGGAGCTAGGTGTTAATGTAAATACTCTACATACCTGGATCAGTAAATATTCCAAACCGGTGAAGACGGTAGCCAATAGAAGTGATGAACACATTTATGATGAAGTAAAACGTCTGAAAAAAGAATTGGCAAAAGTGATTCAGGAGCGTGATTTATTAAAAAGGCCACAGCGTACTTTGCAAGGGAAACTTTGTGAAGTACGCATGGATAACTGATCAGGCTAAAGATTACCCGGTAACGATTCTGTGCCGTTTTATGGATGTTTCCCGTAGTTGCTATTATGATTGGGTTAGCTCTCCTAAAACGGATAGAGAGAAAGAAAATGAAGCGCTTACTGAGCAGCTAAAAAACTGTTTGAAGACAGTCGCAAGACTTATGGAACCCGTCGTCTTAAAAGAAAAAACTGGCTGAAAAAGGCGTTCATATAAGCCGCCGGAGAATTGGTCGATTAATGAAAAAAGCCGGTTTGTTTTGTAAAACGAAGAGACGCTTTAAAGCGACGACTAATTCCAAGCATAATAAGCGTATATCTCCAAATTTACTGGAAAGAGAGTTTACTGTCTCTCAACCTGATCGCTACTATGTGGGTGATATTACCTATATTGCCACCAAGGAAGGCTGGTTATATTTAGCGGTTGTCATTGACTTATTCTCTAGGCAAATTGTTGGCTGGTCGATGGATGAGCGAATGAAAGCCAAGCTAGTCAATGATGCTTTACTGATGGCCATATGGAAGCGTAAACCAATGGATGGATTGCTTTGGCATACTGACCGAGGTAGCCAATATGCCTCTGATAGTCATAGAAAAATATTGTCGGATCATAACATAATTCAGTCTATGAGCCGCAAAGGAAATTGCTGGGACAATGCTGTATCAGAGAGCTTCTTTCATAGTTTGAAAACTGAATTGACGCACCATTGTCGATTCAAAACCAGAGTAGAAGCAAAGCAGGCAATATTTGAATATATTGAGGTATTTTATAATCGGGAGCGACTTCATTCGGCTAATGATTATTTGTCACCAGTCGATTATGAAATACAGCAGGAAATAGCTTAAATCGATTGATTGAAGAGGGGTAAAAGGCGACATAAATGCCGCCCATTACCGTTGACGGCCATCGGCTCCTCAGCCTGTGCCGTGAAGATATTGTAACAGGATCATTACCGTTGTGAAAATACCTTGGGTGAATGGAACGGCTCTATCGTTCCAGAGGGCAAAAGCCCTTTCTCTTCATCTGTTTAAAGTTAACATGAGAAACTAAAATGATAGGAAATACAAAATGACAAAAATCACTTGAAACAGCCAAAAAAATATTTAGAAAACTGTCCGGAAAAGTGTTGACACATCAAGTCGTTTTTATTTTGGCACAATGTTGACATTGATAAGTGGTGACAAGTTTGCCTTTTTTGACATCAAACTGCTCAGCATGAATGATTTTCCATTGGTGAAAACCGCTTTTGCACAAGGTGTTTGCTTTGTTTTTTTTCTTGAGTTGCTGTTGCTTAAATTGTTGCAGTTGAACGACTTTTGACATAATTTTGGGTTCTTTTACACTTGATGTGAGGTGATGTTTTGAGTGCTACTATTCTTTCTGATGCTATAGCTTCAGATACTGTTTCTAAATGCGAATTCAACTTTGGCATTGCCGGCCTGGATAATCCTGCACTTCTCAGTGATTTTTATCCTGATGACCTACCTGAGGACTGGCGCTTCAGCTATTATAGCAATGAATTTCACTTGCTACTAATAAGCTTATCCGACTTGGGCCTGGCTAATATGAATGCCCGTGCAGTAACGGCAGCCCAAGCTTTAGAAGGATTGGAACAATTAGCGGATGATATTGCTGATGCTGATGGAACAGATACAGGCTTTATTTGTGCCTTGAACCTTTCGGACTTAACTGAAACCATGCAACAGGAGATGTTAGTGCAATGGGGGACAAGCAACGCGCTGCCCATCAATTGCATTAATTTAACGCAACGTTTTTCTGTCACACAGGCAGAGACTTTTGCATGTTCCTTTACCCCTATTCAGGAAGCAGGAGTAGGTTTTGAGGCTAATGCTAAGAATAAGACCTGTTTTGCTATTGTCGAGGCAGCAAATGTCTTAGAACCCAAGGCTCTAAGGCATTTGCTGGAAACCATCCAGGCTTATACTATCACGGAGAATTACCATACTATGAATATTATTTTTTCCACCAGCCAACAGGCTTTAACTAATTGTCGCAATGCTCAACTGCTTGCTAGCCTGATGTGAATATATACCCATGACACTTGGAAATGCAGCGAGGCATCTCCAAGTGTCATGGGTATTGCCAAGTATCATAGCTATAGAGATAGCTGTGTTTATTTGCTACAATTCAAGATTCTTTTCGTGATTTGCATGCGTGAATTTTAAAAACTGAAAATGGATTATAGTTAAGTATATGCTGGACGCTGACAAAAATACTAATACCTCTGACATTAACTCTGAAGTCACGCGCTCTGAAAACATGAGCTCGGAAGAGAATATTGTCAGTATCCGTGACTTACATTTTTCTCGTGGCCATTCAAAAATTTTTAATGGCGTTGATATTGATATCCCCAAGGGTAAAGTCACCGCGATTATGGGACCCAGTGGTACAGGAAAAACCACACTCTTAAAATTGATTGGTGGGCAGCTAAAACCCCAAAAAGGCACGATTCTCTTTCATGGCGAAAACATTCCGGCCATGAGAAATAAAAAACTCTACGACGTTAGAAAAAAAATGGGCATGTTATTCCAAAGTGGTGCGCTGCTAACGGATATGAGCGTGTTCGATAATATTGCCTTCCCAATGCGTGAACATACTGAGCTGCCAGAAGTCATGATCCGTGATATGGTGCTTATGAAGTTAGAAGCGGTAGGCTTGCGTGGGGCTCGTCACTTGAGCCCCAGTCAACTTTCGGGCGGCATGGCACGGCGAGTGGCATTAGCTCGTGCCATTGCGCTGGATCCTGAAATGATCCTTTATGATGAGCCTTTTACGGGACAAGATCCGATTTCAATGGGGGTTTTGGTGCAGCTGATCCGTGCGATGAATGAAGCATTGCAACTCACCAGTGTAATTGTTTCTCATGATATTCAGGAAACAATGGCGATTGCAGACAAAATATACATCCTATCTCAGGGTAAAATTATAGGGCATGGAAGTCCGGAAGAAATGAACCAATCTGATTCACCCTGGGTCAACCAATTTGTTCATGGTAACGCAGATGGACCTGTACCGTTTCACTATTCTGCTCGTTCCTATAAAGATGATATGCTGGCGGGCTAAGACCCTTTCTTAAAATATACTAAAGCAAGAAAATAATAATGTTTGATTGGTTTTCACAACTAGGCAGAAATACCATTGAGTTTTATGCTCGATTGGGAAGAGAGGTGATGCTCTTTTTACAGACCATTTTGGCCTTTATTCCGTTGATGTTACGCCCCGGATTAATTGTTCAGCAATTGTTCTCGGTGGGCGTGCGTTCGATGTTGATCATCATCGTGTCAGGTTTTTTCGTGGGCATGGTGCTGGGACTTCAGGGTTATAATACGCTGGTTGATTTTGGTGCGGAAGAGTCTCTGGGCGTTATAGTGGCCTTGTCTTTGGTGCGTGAATTAGGCCCTGTTGTTACGGCCTTATTATTTGCCGGTCGTGCTGGTTCAGCCTTAACGGCTGAAATAGGTTTAATGAAAGCAACCGAGCAATTATCGGGGCTGGAGATGATGGCGGTCAATCCTGTTGAGCGGGTATTAGCCCCTAGGTTATTGGCAGGCATTATCAGTATGCCTTTATTGGCCGCCATGTTTAGTGCGGTGGGAATTTTTGGTGGCTATCTGGTCGGTGTTGATTTGCTAGGGGTTGATGAAGGTTCTTATTGGTCGCAGATGCAGGCAAAAGTTGATTTTGAGAAAGATATTGCCAGTGGGGTGATAAAAAGCATGGTATTTGGTGTGGTGGTAACCTGGATTGCTGTTTATGAAGGCTATACTTGCTTACCAACCTCGGAAGGGGTGAGTCGGGCTACGACACGTACGGTGGTTTACTCGGCATTAGTGGTGCTTGGCCTAGACTTTTTATTAACAGCACTAATGCTTTAGAATCAGTGCTTTAGAATCAGTTGCTTTAGAATCAGTGCTTTTGAGTCAAAACGCAAAAAATAAATTAAAGTGGAAATAGGATAATGTCTAATTCAAAAATATTAGAAGTGTCAGTCGGAGTTTTTGTTGCAGTGGGCATTGCGGCATTGCTGGTATTGGCGGTGAATGTCAGTAATATTGGTGCTTTTAATGCCGGTCAGCAATATACAGTGAGTGCTAATTTTGACAATATCAGTGGTTTAAAAGAACGCTCAGCGGTGGCTATTGCGGGTGTGACAGTGGGGCGTGTCAGCAGTATTACGGTTGATCCGATTACTTTTGAAGCGGTGGTCGTAATGACTATTGATGCTAATTTTGATGAAGTGCCAGTCGATTCCTCGGTGGGAATTTATACTGCAGGTTTGTTAGGTGAAAAATATGTCGGTATTGAGCCCGGAGGGGCTCCCGATTATCTTGAAGAAGGCAGTGTTTTTCGTTTAACGCAATCCTCTATTGTTCTGGAAAAATTAATCAGTCAGTTTTTGTTTAGTCAGGGCAGTGATAAAGACGATCAATAGATGTTTGATGAATGATAAAAGAAATGAGTATAAAGTTTTATGAGTAAGAAAACTGCAACTGCAAAGCTTGAAAAAGTCGCTTCGGGACACTACATACTCAAAGGCCAGTTAAATTTTAAGTCTGTACCGGTGCTTTGGAAACAACATCAGAGTACTTTGTTTACAGATGATAGTGATATTCTTGATATCGATTTATCCTCATTGGAGCGTTCTGATAGTTCAGGACTTGCTCTATTGGTGGAATGGTATCGAGAAGCCGAGCAGGAAGGTAAGCAAATTTCTTTTTTTAACCTGCCTGCACAAATGTATGAAATTGCCTGTATTAGTGGGCTGAATGAAATTCTGCCACTGTCATTGAAAGATGACTAATATGGAATTTTCATAACAATATAAGGTTAATCTGAGCAGCTATTGTACGTTCACATTGAAACAGACGAATTAAGAGATAAACTATGACAACTGATGAAATTAAAGTATTAATCGAAGCGGGTTTTGACTCGGCAGAAGTAACGGTCAATGGTGACAATGGTATGTTTGACACGATTGTTGTGGCAGAGAAATTTGATGGCTTGTCGCCAGTGAAAAAACAACAAATGGTTTATGCGACGGTTAATCCTCAAATTACCAGTGGTGAAATTCATGCTCTGACGATTAAGGCCTATACACCCAAAGAATGGCAATTAGCCAGTAAATTAAGAATTGGCTAAATCTTAACCCAATTGTCAGGCTTCTTTTTCTAAGAAGTTCCAATAAAATGAGCATTTTAATGGTTTGAAATGCTCAGCAAGTAACAATCTCCTTTTTATACCTTAGTTTTTGTAATAATCCTTTCATTTAAAGTGACTATTATTATAAGAAAGGGTAAAATTCTCAGTTTTGTTCAATCTTATAAGGTTTGGTAGTACTGAATGGATAAATTATTCATTAAGGGTGGCGGAGGTCTGGATGGTGAAATTCGGATTTCTGGGGCAAAAAATGCCGCACTGCCCATTATTATGGGCTGTTTGCTGGCAGATGATGCCACCACTATTGGCAATGTGCCACATTTGCACGATATCACCACGACATTGGAACTTTTGGGCCGTATGGGCGTTTCCATTACGGTGGATGAAAATCTGGATGTCGAAGTTGATACCCGTAGCATTAATAAATACGTAGCGCCCTATGAGTTGGTGAAAACCATGCGTGCTTCGATTTTGGTCTTGGGTCCCTTGGTGGCGCATTATGGTGAAGCAGAGGTTTCACTGCCCGGTGGCTGTGCCATTGGTTCGCGTCCGGTTGATCAGCACATCAAAGGCTTAAAGGCTATGGGTGCGGATATTAAGGTTGAAAATGGCTATATTCGAGCCACGGCCAAGCGTCTGAAAGGGGTCAAAATTACCATGGATTTAGTCACCGTAACCGGTACTGAAAACTTGCTGATGGCCGCAACTCTGGCAGACGGTACGACTATTTTGGAAAATGCCGCTCGTGAACCCGAAGTCGTTGATTTAGCCATATTCCTGAATTCAATGGGGGCTAAAATCACCGGTGCAGGAACAGATACCATTACCATTGAAGGGGTGGAGAAACTATCCGCCACGAAGCATAATGTGATGCCGGATAGAATTGAAACCGGTACTTATCTGGTTGCCGCCGCTGTTACGGGTGGTAAGGTTAAACTCAAAGATACCTGCCCGAATTATCTTGGTGCGGTATTAGATAAACTTAGAGAAGCGGGTGCAGAGATTGAAACCGGTGAAGACTGGATCACTCTGGACATGAAAGGTCAGCGACCTAAGTCAATTGATTTAAGAACTGCGCCATATCCTGCATTTCCAACGGATATGCAGGCGCAATTTTGTGTCTTGAATGCCCTTGCGGATGGCACGGGTTCGGTGATAGAAACGGTGTTTGAAAATCGCTTTATGCACATTCAAGAATTACAAAGAATGGGGGCTGATATTAATCTACAAGGTAATACAGCTATTATTAAAGGCGTTGATAAACTCACTGCCGCCCCGGTTATGGCGACTGATTTACGTGCTTCAGCGAGTCTGGTGATTGCCGGATTGGTTGCTGAAGGCGAAACGGAAGTTGAGCGTATATACCATATTGACCGTGGTTATGAATGTATTGAAGAAAAACTATTACAGTTGGGTGCCACCATTCGCCGTGTGCCAGGCTGATTGATTATTAAAGAACTAATAAGTCGAAAAAAAGAGATGAATAAATGAGTGATACCCTGACGATAGCGCTATCCAAAGGACGGATCTTTAAAGAAACTTTGCCTTTGCTTGCTCATGCCGATATTTATCCTATTGATGATCCGGATAAAAGTCGTAAGCTGATCTTGGACACCAATCATGACAATATTAAATTGGTCATTATTCGTGCTACCGATGTACCGACTTATGTGCAATATGGTGCGGCTGATGTGGGTGTTGCTGGCAAGGACGTACTGATGGAACATGGTGGTGAAGGGCTTTATGAGCCACTGGATCTCAAAATTGCCAAGTGTCGCCTGATGACGGCAGGTCCTGTCGATGATCAGCCCATTAAAGGCCGTTTACGAGTTGCGACAAAATTTGTTAATACCGCCAAGCGCTTTTATGCGGAAAAAGGTATTCAAGTCGAAGTGATTAAACTGTATGGCTCCATGGAGCTTGCACCATTGGTTGGTTTGGCTGATCGTATTGTCGATGTGGTTGATACCGGTAATACCTTAAAAGCCAATGGCCTGACGCCTTTGGAACATATTGCGGATATTAGTTCACGTCTGGTAGTCAATAAGGCGGCCATGAAGATGAAACATCATCGTGTCAAACAACTGATTGAGCGTATTGCTGAAGCTGTCAATTCGTAGCGCTTAGTCTCATTGCTGTATGTGGGGCTGACCAAATAAGTCCATTTATCTTTACACTTGTAGAATGCGGTTCGTTCCTCACCACATCCTACATTTGAAGTGTAAAGCAGGTTGAACGGATCCTATATAGCAATGAGATTATGTTAAAGCTAACATATTAGAATTATCAATTTATAAAGAGTTTGCGGAGTTTATCATGCTTGATATTAAGCGTCTTGAATCATCAGATAGTAATTTCTGGCCATTAATGAAAGAGTTACTGGCATGGGACAATGTCTCAGATGATTCTGTGCAATCAACGGTCAAACAAATTCTAGCCGATGTGCGTAGAGAGGGCGATAAAGCCCTGGTTAAATATACCAATAAATTTGATCGCATGAATGCTGCCGATATGTCGGTCTTAGAAATTTCACCAGCACGTTTGCAACAGGCCTTAGATGGCTTGCCTGACGATCAGCGTCATGCTCTCGAAGTGTCAGTCGAACGAGTGCAACGCTACCATGATAAACAAAAAATGGAATCTTGGTCCTATACTGAAAGCGATGGCACTTTACTGGGACAGCAAGTGACAGCCTTGGATCGCGTTGGACTCTATGTGCCGGGTGGTCAAGCAGCATATCCTTCATCTGTTTTGATGAATGCTATTCCTGCTAAAGTTGCTGGTGTGAAAGAATTAATCATGGTTGTCCCCACTCCGGATGGCCAAATCAATGAATTAGTCTTTGCCGCAGCAGCAATTACGGGCGTGGACAAGGTTTTTTCTGTGGGCGGTGCGCAAGCAGTTGCGGCATTAGCCTATGGCACAGAATCAGTACCTCAGGTTGATAAAATTGTTGGCCCGGGTAATATTTATGTCGCCACAGCCAAGGGTATGGTATTCGGTACGGTCGGCATTGATATGATTGCCGGCCCCTCAGAAATTTTAGTCATTTGTGATGGCAAAACTGATCCCGACTGGATTGCGATGGATCTGTTTTCTCAGGCCGAGCATGATGAAGATGCCCAGCCGATTTTAATTTCACCGGATGCCGCATTTTTAGACAAAGTTCAGGCTTCGATTGAGCGCTTATTAGGTGAAATGGAAAGAAAAGATATTATCCGTGTCTCCTTGAATGAGCGTGCGGCTATTATTCATGTTAAAGATATGGATGAAGCCATTGAGGTGTGTAATTATATCGCGCCAGAGCATTTAGAACTATCGGTGGACGAACCGCAGTCTTTTCTGCCTAAAATTCGTCATGCGGGTGCTATTTTTATGGGACGTTATACCGCTGAGGCGCTAGGCGATTATTGTGCTGGCCCTAATCATGTATTACCCACCTCCAGAACAGCGCGCTTTAGTTCTGCATTGGGAGTCTATGACTTTCAAAAACGCTCCAGTTTAATTATGTGCTCCGAAGATGGCGCCTCTGAATTAGGTAAAATTGCTTCTGTCATGGCGCGGGGTGAAGGTTTGACTGCCCATGCACGTAGTGCAGAATATCGTATTAAATCAAGCGATTAAAAGCCAATGGAGTAGATGATGACTGACTTGGTTAAGCCTTTAGTTAAGGAATGGATTAGAGACGATATTCGAGCCTTGAATGCTTATCATGTGCCCGATCCCGGCGAGATGATCAAGTTAGATGCCATGGAAAACCCTTATCTTTGGCCAGAGGCGATGCAACAACTCTGGTTATCGCAATTAGCCAATGTCCCTCTGAATCGCTACCCGGATCCCTCTGCAGCCAAATTGACAGCAAAAATTGAGCAAGTCATGGCTGTGCCTAAGAGCATGAAATCAATTTTGGGCAATGGCTCGGATGAACTGATTCAAATCATTTGTATGGCACTGGCCAAGCCCGATAGCGTTGTGATGGCACCTGAGCCAACCTTTGTCATGTATCAGATGATTGCTCAGTTTACTAATATGCACTACCAGGGCATTCCTCTGGACGAGCAATTTCAGCTTGATATGCCCGCCATGCGTGAAGCTATCGAAAAACACCAACCCGCCGTTATTTTTCTGGCCTATCCGAATAACCCCACAGGTAATTTATTTTCTGAACAGGATGTTAGGGATATTATTGCTATGGCGCCGGGCTTAGTCGTTGTTGATGAAGCCTATCATGCCTTTGCGGGACATAGCTTTATGCCCATGTTGGGTGAATATGCGAACTTAGTGGTCATGCGTACGGTGTCTAAAATGGGGCTGGCAGGCTTACGTTTAGGGCTACTTAGCGGTCGCCCAGAATGGCTCAACGAGTTTGACAAGGTACGCCTACCTTACAATATTAATGTGCTAACCCAATTCAGTGCTGAGTTTGCCCTGGAGCATAGCGACGTACTACAACAGCAAACCGATCAAATCTGTGCTGATAGAATAAAATTACAAAGCGCTTTAAACGCTCTGCCCAATATTACTCAATACCCCAGCGCGGCAAATTTTATTTTGTTTAAAATAGCAGACAGGCAATCGGATGATATTTTTACTGCCCTGAAACAATCAGGCATACTCATCAAGCGTCTGGCAAACCCATCAGGCCCCCTAAAAAACACCCTAAGGGTGACCATTGGCACTGAGCAAGAAAATGCCGCCTTTATCAAAAGCCTAAGTGATATTCTTAAGCATTAAGCTAATGAATGTCCAGCTGTAAATAAAGTTCTTTATCAGCATAAAATTGTAGCGTGGGCACGCTTTTTATGCCCACGCTGAAAGTGTAAACATAAGTGGTCAGCGTGGGCAGATAAAGCCATGCCCACCCTACGTCTGATACGGTAATTTTACTGAATAGTTAACAAGCATTATCCCTACGACCCCGACATTTGAGGCCGTTCTTCCGCCAGTACTTTAAAATGAAAGGATTGATTCTGTCGAACCCCCCGAAGGATGGCGATATCCCCCGGGCGTAAGTTAGTGATTAATTTTAAGGCATTTTTAGCTGAGGTGATTTTGATATTATTAATATGGGTAATAATATCACCGGCCTGTATACCTGCCTTTTGTCCTGGCCCATTTTGCAATACCCCGATGATCAGTAACCCAAAGCCTGCTTCATTGTGTAACTGCTGTGCTAGCATGGGTGATATTTCTTTGGCTTCAATGCCAATCCAGCCACGGCGTACTTCACCATAAGTGATTAACTGATACATAATATCCTGTGCCAGTATTGAGGGGATGGCAAAGCCAATGCCCTGAGAACCACCACTATTACTGATATTAATCGTATTCAGGCCAATCATTTCGCCCCGAGTATTCACTAGCGCACCACCGGAATTGCCGGGATTAATGGCGGCATCGGTCTGGATGAAATTATCAAAATTATTGGCTCGAAATTGAGAGCGATTAAGAGCGCTAACGATCCCGGAGGTCACGGTATTACCCAGGCCAAAAGGATTGCCGATAGCCAACACAATATCACCGACCTGTAGTTTGGAAGAATCACCAAATTGTATGATAGGTAAATTTTGTGCGGTGACTTTTAATAAAGCCAGATCGGTTTCTAAGTCACGACCGACGATTTCTGCACGTAAAAATCGCCCGTCTCTGAGTAATACTTCAATGTCCTCAGCACCTGAAATAACATGATTATTGGTTAAAATATGTCCCTGTGGAGAAACAATGACGCCTGAGCCCAAATTATTCTCTTCTCTATAACGCGAAGGGGGATTGCGTTTATCGATGAGCGCTCGAAGTGTGGCACTATTGTATAAATTGTTTGCCTGTTTAATGCGTTTGCGGGTAAATATATTGACCACAGCCGGTGCGGCTTTATTGACGGCAGGAGCAAAGCTGGTGAGCACAATGGGGGCAGGCGGTTGATTATGGTCAGTTTGAGAGCTGTTTTGTATTGGCTGTGCAGCCAAAGGATAAGCTGTATTCACATTGAGTGTAGAATCATTATTCGCTATTGTAGGCTCGGGCAAAAATACATAATAATAGCCCAGCGCCAGCAAAAATCCGCTCACCGCTGAAAAAATAAGAAAAAATACTGAAGATGAGTGATTTTTGGCTGTCATGCTGATATTTTACACAAAATAGTAGATGATGTATTCATTTTAATAGCATAAGATTTGAGTGAAATTATGATAAATCGTAGTAAACTGGTGGAATATTGTGATGAACTTCTGCAAACAAGCTTGTTTAAGGACTATTGTCCCAATGGCTTACAAATTGAGGGTGGGGATTCAATAAATAAAATTGTTTCGGGCGTTACTGCTAGTCAGGCATTGATCGATGCGGCTATTGAGCAACAGGCGGATGTAATATTAGTGCATCATGGCTTCTTTTGGAAAGGTGAAAATGCTGTCTTGACGGGCATAAAAAAACGCCGTATCAAGTCCTTATTAGAACATGATATTAACCTATTAGCTTATCACTTACCCTTGGATGCGCATAAAATATTGGGTAATAATGCGCAATTAGCGGCAAAATTGAGTTTGACCATCGAGGCTTATTTTTCGGGCAATGATATTGCGGTGTTAGGGCAGGTTAAGCCCCAGTCAGGTCATGCGTTTAAGACGCAATTGCAAACCGTTTTGGGACGAGAACCATTGCATGTGGAAGCGGCAAGAAATATTAGCAAAGTAGCCTTGTGTACCGGGGCTGCGCAGGGCTATATTGAGCAGGCAATTGACTTAGGTGTTGATGCCTTTATCAGTGGTGAAATTTCCGAAAACACCTGGCATATAGCCAAAGAAAACAAGGTGCATTACTTTGCTGCCGGTCATCATGCAACAGAGCGATATGGTGTTCAGGCCTTGGGCGCACATCTGGCGGAACAGTTTTCACTGGAACATCAATTTATTGATATTTTCAATCCCGTTTAAGGAGTGATTTAGGTGCTATCTTAGCTAAAAGCACCTGAAAATGGAGTAAAAATAGCCTTTTTGAACGTCTTTATTTTAGTGTTTTTGAAAAGTTAGGATAGTTTGCTTTTTCTGCAAATTAGTGCTTTTTAGCGACTTAATAGTGATATATATCAGCTTAATTAGTAAATAATGAAATTGTACTTGATATTATCCCCAGCATTTAAGAAAATACTGCAAATTTTTTCGGTATCGAATAAAGAAAAATTACCCTCTTCAAACTAATTAATGCCCTGAATAAGTGCATCATAAAAAAATTATATCGATTTCTCTTCGCTGAATCTCAGCAAAGAGAAATCAAGTGTTTTTTTGATTAATTTGAAGCGAGTTGACATCTTGTATTTGGGAGTTAAGTAAATGAGTGCAGACGCTGTAAATAATAACAAACGTCGCTTTCTAATTGCCGCCACCTCTGTGGTTGGTGGTGTGGGCGCCGCCTTTGTTGCTGTACCTTTCGTCAAATCCTGGAATCCCAGTGCTAAAGCTTTAGCTGCGGGCGCACCAGTTCTTGCTGATATTAGCAAGCTTGAAGAAGGGCAAATGATCACCGTAGAATGGCGCGGTAAGCCAGTCTATATATTAAAACGTACGGATGCTAACATGAAGGTATTACAAAGTGATATCGATATGTTGGCTGATGTCGATTCAGATGCGTCAAGACAGCCGGAGTATTGTAAAAATTTCGGCCGTTCATATGATAAATATACCAAGATTTGTGTAATGGAAGGTGTTTGTACTCACCTGGGTTGTGCACCTAAGTATGTGCCTGACCTGAATAACCCCTTCGCAGGTTCTTTAGGTGAAGGCTGGAAAGGCGGATATTTCTGCCCTTGTCATGGTTCAATCTATGATTTATCTGGTCGTGTCTATCACTCAATGCCTGCACCACTTAATTTACCCATTCCTCCGTACAAGTTTGAGAGTGATTCGGTTATTCTGATTGGTCTAGATGGGAGTAAGGCATAATGGAACAAAAATCCAATGGTTTGATGGGCTGGATTGATGCTCGTTTTCCTGCGACCAAAATGTGGGAAGATCATCTTTCAAAATACTATGCACCTAAGAACTTTAACTTCTGGTATTTCTTCGGTTCATTAGCCATGATGGTTTTGGTTATCCAAATTCTGTCGGGTGTTTTTCTGGCCATGTTCTACAAGCCTGATACTGCGGTTGCTTTTCAATCCGTTGAAATGGGTATCATGCGTGATGTTGAATGGGGCTGGTTAATTCGATATTTCCACTCTACGGGTGCTTCGGCATTCTTTATTATTGTTTATATGCACATGTTCCGTGGCCTGATTTACGGCTCGTATAAAAAACCACGTGAATTAGTTTGGATCTTTGGTGTATTAATCTTCTTAGCCCTGATGGCCGAAGGTTTCATGGGTTACTTACTACCTTGGGGACAAATGTCTTTCTGGGGTGCACAGGTTATTATTAACTTAGTGAGTGCAATTCCTTTCGTTGGTGAAGGTTTAAGTACTTGGGTTCGTGGTGATTTCGTTATTGGTGATGCGACACTGAATCGTTTCTTCTCCTTGCACATTGTTGCAATTCCGATGATTTTAATCGGCCTGATTGTGGCGCATATTATTGCTCTGCATGAAGTGGGTTCTAACAATCCTGATGGCATTGAAATCAAGAAAAATAAAGATGAAAATGGTATTCCTAAAGATGGTATTCCTTTTCACCCTTATTATTCAGTGAAAGATATCGTTGGCGTTATCGTCTTCCTGATGTTCTTTTCTATCGTGGTCTTTTTCTCTCCGGAGATGTTTGGTTATTTCTTAGAACATGCTAACTTTGAGCCTGCTAATCCTCTGAAAACACCTGAGCATATTGCCCCGGTCTGGTATTTCACACCATACTATTCAGTATTACGTGCGGTTCCAAGTATTGCTGGTTCAGCCTTCCCGGGTGTCATTGCCATGGGTGCTGCAATTGTGGTGTTGTTCTTCCTACCATGGTTAGATCGTAATCCTGTTAAATCAATACGCTATCGTGCGGGTTGGTATAAAATATTGGTTGCAATCTTTGTGGTTGCTTTCATTACTTTGGGTGCGTTAGGTACGATGGCTCCGACACCTGGTCGTACATTGCTGGCTCAGCTATGTACCGTTTATTACTTCGGGTTCTTCTTATTGATGCCTATCTATACGAAGTTGGAGAAAAACAAACCAGTTCCAGAAAGGGTAACAATGAAATGAAAAAAATAATCCTGGTTCTGCTATTAACAACAATAGCAATGATGAGTTCTAGCCTGATGGCTAGTGGCGGCTTTAAAACCTCACCTGCTAATGTCGATGTGACTGACATGGCATCACTGCAACGTGGTGCTAAGGTTTTCACCGATTATTGTTTGAGCTGTCACTCTGCTAAGTTTGTACGCTTTAATCGCGTCGCAACTGACTTGGGTATGACTGAAGGCGAAGTGATGGATAACTTAAATCACCTCGGCGTTAAGTTTGGTGGCACAATGACTGCCGTGATGACAAATGACTATGCTAAGCAGTCATTTGGTGCAGTACCACCTGATTTGTCATTAGTGGCTCGTTCACGTGGTGTTGACTGGTTATACACTTATCTGACTGGTTTTTATGCAGATAGCTCTAAAACCACTGGCCACAATAATGTCATCTTTAAAGATGTTGGCATGCCTAATATCTTCTGGAAAGAAGAGGGTGTTAAGGAAGCTGTCTATGACGAGCATGAAGGCGAAAAAGTCTTGGTGGGCACTAAAGTCATTGAAAAAGGTACTATGGCACCTGAAGAATTTGATACAATGATTCGTGATTTGGTGACTTTCCTATCTTATATTGGCGAGCCTAACCAGAGCTATCGTAAAAGCTTAGGTGTTTATGTGCTGATCTTCTTAGTTGTTCTATTCGGATTTGCTTATGCAATGAAGAAGGATTTCTGGAAAGACGTTCACTAATATCAGATAAAATATTGCCCCATCAATATTGGGCTAGCTTAATATTGATGGCAAGAGCAGTTATTTAAAGGGGGCTTACATGCCCCCTATTTGCGTTTTAAGATTTCCTATGGAGGAACTATGACTCAACTTACAAACAGAAGATCAATAATGACCCTTTTCTCAGATGGGAATGATCTTTTGAGTCATCGAGTAAGAATGGTTTTGGCAGAAAAAGGCATAAACCACGAAATTGTTAATGTTGATTCAGAAAATTTACCAGAGGATTTAATTGACCTAAATCCTTATAACACGGCACCGACTTTGGTTGACCGTGACTTGGTTTTATATGATGCTCAATTAATTATGGAATATCTGGATGAACGTTTCCCGCATCCACCTTTGATGCCGGTTGATCCTGTCAACCGTGCTAAATTAAAGATGTTACTAATTCGCATCAAACAAGATTGGGACCCATTGGTTGAAAAACTGATTGGCAAAACAGAAAAGCAAGGTGTTAAACAGCGTAAAGAATTACGTGAAAGTTTAGCAACGATAGCCCCTGTTTTTGAACAGAAGCCTTATTTTATGTCTGAGGAATTCACCTTAGTTGATTGTGCTATTGCACCGATTTTATGGCGCCTGAATGAAATGTGTATTGAATTACCGGACTCAGCTATTGCAGTGACTCAGTATGCACAGCGTTTATTTGAAAGAGAATCCTTCCAGGAAAGTCTTTCAGATGTTGAAGAAGATATGGAAATTATTACTTAATTTCCCCTAAGTCTATCAAGCAAAATGGAATGATGTTTTGTTTGATAAGCTTGTTTTTGTTAGGCTATCTTTTAAAGATAGCGCTATTATTTAATTAATAAACAGGTTAATTATGACTCCAAGTCGCCCCTATTTATTACGTGGTATTTACGAATGGCTCACTGATAATGAGCAAACCCCCTATTTGCTGGTCGATGCTGAAGCTGAGGGCGTTGTTGTGCCGAGAGAGCATATTCAGGATGGTAAGATTATTCTGAACATCAGCCTAACGGCCACACGTGATTTAGAGCTCACCAATGATGGTGTTAGCTTCAATGCACGTTTTGGTGGTAAGCCTATGATCGTCAATGTCCCTATCATGGCAACTCTAGCTTTATATTCAAAAGAAAATGGTCGTGGCATGATGTTCCCTGAAGAGGGTGATGATCATGACCCATTATCGCCTGAGCCTAGTCCTGATAAAAAGACGACTAAAGAAGAAGTACCTCAGAAACCGCATTTGACCTTAGTCAAGTAGAGAAGGTGTAGGGTGGGCACGCTTTTTGTGCCCACGCTGGAGTGCAGGCTAAGGTGTTTCCTACTCAGGAAAACTTTTCCCCGGATTAAGAATATTCTGCGGATCAAATTGTTCTTTTATCGCCTGCATATAAGCCAAGCTAATTGCATCGAGTTCTTTACCTACATATTCCTTTTTCACCAGCCCAATACCATGTTCACCTGATAGCGTACCTTCTAAATCAAGCACTAACTCAAAAACTTCTTGCAGACAATCATGGGCTTTAATTTGTAGCTGAGCATCATCGGGATCGGTGAGTAAATTAACATGGATATTGCCATTGCCAGCATGGCCAAAATTGACAATGGGTATACCATATTTTTGTGATAACTTGTCCAAGCCATCAATTAATTCAGGTATGCGTGAAACTGGAACGACCACATCTTCATTGATCTTTTTCGGGGCAATTTTTCTTAATGCGGGTGAGAGAGCCTTGCGGGTTTCCCAGAGCGCTTTAATTTCCTGTGCAGACTGAGCTTGTTTGACTTCCAGACAGCCATTGTTTTTTTGACCATTGTTTTTTGCCGCTTTAATAATGGCTTCCAAATCTTCATCAAGAGCCTTCTCACTGCCATCAATTTCAACCATCAACATGGCCCCGGCATGTTCAGGAAGGTGAGCAGTGGAATAGTCGCGGATCATATCAATAGCATGCTTATCAATGAATTCTAAAGCACAGGGTATGACAGGCTGTGCCATGATGGCGGCAATGGCAGTCGCGGCGCTATGGATTGAATCATAAGTAATCTGTAGGGTACGCTTAGCGCGTGGAATCGGCAGTAATTTAAGGGTTGCTTGAGTAATGATACCCAAAGTACCTTCTGAGCCAATGATTAAGCGCGTTAAATCATAGCCGACAACACCCTTGGTGGTTTTGACACCAGTGCGTAGCGTATCACCCTTGCCGGTCACTAAAGTCAGTTGTAAGACATTATCTCGCGTCGTACCGTATTTGACCGCCCTGGGGCCAGCAGAATTATAGGCTAGATTACCACCGATGGTACAAACGGCACTGCTGGTGGGATCGGGTGCCCAAAAAAAACCATGTTCTGCCGCTGCCTGTTGAATGGTCTGATTAGTGACTCCCGGTTCAGCAATAATTAGGCGGTTGGCAGGATCGATTTCAAGGATCTTGTTCATGCGTTCAAAGGAGAGAATTATGCCACCCTTGTCAGGTACAGTTGCGCCAGTTGTTCCAGTGCCTGCCCCACGACTAATGATCGGCACTTGATGTGCTCGGCAGAGCTTGACTAAAGCGACAATTTGTTCATGGTCACGAGCAAAAATGACCGCTTCGGGCAAGGCATGCAAACGACTATTGTCATAGCCATAATTCCAGCACAGAGCTTCGTCTAAAATCCGATCGTCTGGCTGAATTAATGCCTTAAGTTGGCTAATAAAGTCTGTTTGCATTAGGAGGCCATTATCAAAACTTAAATACGTGTATCACGGGGATTGGGGTATTCAAATAGTTTGATAACGCGTTTTACCCCATTAGTGGTGCGAGCGATTTCAGTGATTTGCTTGGCTTGCTCTCTGTTGACTAGACCCATGAGAAAGACGCTGCCATTTTCAGTGACTACTTTTACCTGAGCGCCATCTAATTCACTAATATGAGTGAATATGGAAGTTTTAATTTTACTGGTAATATATGAATCATTGGTACGAACACTCATTGAGGTGGGTTCTGCGACAACGACTTCATTAAAATGCTTGCGGACATTTTTAATTTGTCCGGCAATAATAGAAAGTTGTTGTTTGAGTTCATCGGTTGGTGCTTCACCGGTAATTAAAACCTGACGATTATAGCTGGTGACATTGACATGGGTTTGCTCGGTAAGTGCATCATTTTGATAATAAAGATGGGTAAATTTAGATTTAATGTTTTGGTCTTCAACATAATCTCCTGTAGTTCGTTTATCCATCGCAATTGAGGTGCCTGCCACTGCACCACCGACTACAGCAGCAGTACAGCCACCAAGAAAATAAAGGCAAAATAAAATCAGACTGATAGAAATAAATCGTTGCATGGAACTTCCTGTTATAAAAAAATATTTTAGTGCGATAGACTCGTTAAAATGACCCATTAAACATTAAACATTAAACATTAAACATTAAACATTAAACACCTAAGCCCCAAAAAGCTGATGATCAATTAAGTCGCAAAGTGCATGAACAATGGTAATATGCGTCTCTTGAATGCGTGCGGTTTGCTCTGCGGGGACTCGAAGTTCAATGTCACCATCCAATAACACACCTGCCACCAGCCCGCCATCTTTGCCTGTTAGTGCAATGACTGTCATATCACGCTCATGAGCGGCTTCTATCGCTTTGACTATGCTATTTGATTGACCACTGGTGCTGATGGCTAATAAGACATCAGGTTCACGCCCCAGGGCATGGATTTGACGGGCAAATATCTCATCATAATGATAGTCATTGGCAATAGAGGTAATTGTTGAGCTGTCGGTGGTTAGCGCAATTGCAGGCAAGGCCGGACGTTCTGCCTCAAAGCGATTGATGAGCTCTGAGGTGAAATGCTGTGAATCAGCTGCAGAGCCACCATTACCGCAGGCCATTATTTTGCCTTCGTTGAGTAATGATTGCACTATTTTATCACCCGCTAGGGCAATATTTTCTGCAATGGTATTGAATGTTTCTTGTTTGACCAGAATGCTCTGGGTAAAGATTGCTTCTATCCGGGATATGCTCATCGGGGACTAGTTTCCTTATTGTTCACTTTTTTGTACTGTATTTTCAGCCTTGTATGGCATTTTTTACCCAGTCAATGTGTTCCTGACCGGTGGGCGTTTGAGAGTGTATCGCCAGTGCATCTACGCGGTAGGGCACGTTATTGTATTGGGGCTTGTTCAGTAAAAAATACTGAATCGTTTTAATAATCTTTTGTTGCTTAGCAAAGTTGATGGTTTCTAAAGGGTGTCCATAGTGAGTTTTCTTTCGGTATCTGACCTCAATAAAAACCAAAAATTCATTATCTTGCATGATCAAGTCAATTTCACCCAAGCGACAGGAAAAATTACTTTGTATTATGCTTAAACCCTGTGTCTGCAAATACTTTTGGGCAATTAATTCGGCTTGCTGTCCCTTGGTATTGTGATCGCTAATTGAGCGCAGCATGATTATTGCTATATGTTTTTATCTTCGAACTGGTATTTTCTAACCTGATTTCACCCCGTTTAAAGCTTGCCCAAGGCAGTGCGCGAACGATATGACCATCACTATTGATGCTTATTTTACCCGTGTCACCGGAAAAAGACTCAGCAGGATTTTTATATAAATAGTCAACATAGGGTGCTAATTGATAGCTATCAACCCCTAAAGCAAATAAACGCTGGTACAAGGTGTTTTGATAAGTGTTTTGCTGACTGGCACTATTGTTGAGCGTGCCTAATAAAAAGGGCATGTCAGGAAAGCTGACGCCATCCATATCAATATTCTGTCGGGCATTTTGATAATTAGAAACAATGTGTGCGGTGGAATAAATGGGGATGGTTTCGCCATGATGATAAGTGATTTGTAAGGGAATTTGTTTTGCCTGACGTGGGAAAGCAGCCATAAATAACATATCAATGTCCTGACGGCGACGTGGTGTAAATTCCAATTTTCGACCAATGGTACGACTTACTTCTCTTTTGCGCGCTTCACTCAAGTCGATATTCAGCATGGATTTAATTGCTTTTGAAAAATCATGTGACTTAGATTCGTAGGCAACGGTATCGACGACGACACCACCTAGTGCCTGCCATTGAGCAGTAAAGGCGGTATTCATACGCTGCCCCCAAACATTATCAGGTGCCATAATCGCGGCATAATAATGACCATCCTGACGGGCTTTTTTAGCGACCAGCTGGGCGGCTGACTCGGGTGATAGACCAAATTGATATAAATACTTCTGCTTTTTGTTGAGGCTGCCTTGTAGCACTGGATTAGCATTGTTTGTATCACTAGCCACCTCAAGACTGTTTAATGCCAGCGTTGGCACGCTCAGGTCTGAGGTATCAGAAAGTGCTTCAAGATTACTTTTTGCTAAGGGACCGATAACAAAGTCAGCACCATTATCGATAGCTTGTTGGTAGGTTTGCCAGATGGGTGTATCACCGCTGGTATCATAGAAACGTAATTCAATGTTTGCTGACAGGGTAGTTTTATAATGTGAAGCCATAATGCCATCACGAATTGCCTTGGCAGGTTTGGCAAGCTTGCCCTGTAAAGGCAGCAGTACGGCAATGTGTTGAATGTTTAATACCGATGCTTGACGCGTTTTGATGATATTGTTGATAAAGCTACGATTAGCCTGATGACCAGGATAGCTTTGCAACCAGAAATTAATTGCATGGTTCATGGTTTGCGGATCGTGTGAGTCGCGTAAAATTTTTGCCAGTTTCACCCAACCCAGATAGGCCCGATCACTATTACTGAGGTTGGCATTGCTACCCGTCGCCTGTTCCAGAATATTGGCTTGTTGTAAGTCAACATTGGCCAGATAATTCCAAATTAGATTGGCGTTATCTTGTTGTGCGTTAGCAGAAGTCAGGTAACCGTGGCGAATGATCAATTCCTTAACAGCTTTTTCAGCTTGTCCTTGTTGGGCGTTGGCCATGGCACGTAGTTGATAATACTGAGCCCATTGCACGTTGTGGATAGAATCAAAATCCATATCAAGCTGCATGAGGCTTTGTTCAGCCTGATAATTGACCAGGCTAATCGCTGCTGTAGCAAGTCGGTATTGGTTTTGTTGTTCGGGTGTGAGCTCTTGTGTGAGCCCCGATGTTGATTTTAAACTGTTAAGCTGTGCCATGATTTTCCCGGTGAGTTGCAGGGAATAATCATATTGTTCGGCTGAAACCGATGCGTTTGTTTGATCTTGAGAATCGATTAAGAGCTGGGTACAAATCAATAAAGACTGGCTCAGCAAATCACCTTTTTGCTTTGAACTTGAAGACTGTGCATTGGCAAATAACTGTTCGGCATAGCGTAATTTTGCACGCGTATCACCAGAGAGACTACTATCGTCTACGGCTTGCTCAGAATGAGTGTTATTGGCTTTTTTCGTGTCTTTTTTTGTAGGATTCGTGGCATCGCAAGCAGAGACAAAAAGAATAATGATAAAAATGGCAGTAAATTGGTATAATTTTGGCATATTTTTTTAGCTGATAATGTTTTAAGGTTAAAGTCTTTTTTAAGCCTAAGTTTGGAAATTAATTAATGCGTACAAATCACCCTAATCATATAAAGAGTCATTCAATTTGCGGTTCAAACAAGACACCTGGGCAATTATATATTGTTGCTACACCGATTGGAAACTTGCAGGATATCTCACCCCGCGCAGTCGATGTTCTAAAACAGGTTGATCGAATTGCAGCCGAAGATACTCGTCATAGCGGTCACCTTTTGAAGCAGCTTGATATTAACACGCATTGTATTGCTTTGCATGAACATAATGAGAGACAGTTTGCAGAAAAAATAGTTCAGCAAATTAAAGAAGGTAGCAATATTGCCCTCATTTCAGATGCCGGTACACCCTTGGTCAGTGACCCCGGCTATTTTTTAGTAAAATTAGCCCATCAGGAAAAAATTAAAGTCAGCCCAATTCCCGGTCCCAGTGCCTTAATTGCTGCTCTTTCTGCTGCGGGCGTAGCCACTGACCGATTTTGTTTTGAGGGTTTTGTACCGTCAAAGGGCGGTCCTCGCTCGGCTTTTTATGCACAACGACAAAAAGAAACCCGCACTATGGTGTTTTATGAAACGCCACATCGAATAGTGGCCTCATTAACGGCATTATGTGAGCAACTGGGCGGAGAACGTACTTTGGTTTTAGCCAGAGAACTGACCAAGACCTTTGAAACCATTCGAAATGATAGCGCACAAGCTATTCTTGACTGGGTTAAGGAAGATAGCAACCAGCAAAAAGGTGAAATTGTCTTGGTTGTGCAGGGCTATGCTGCACCGGAAGGGGATACTTTGTCTGAGCAAACAGAGCATACTTTGAAGGCACTACTTAAAGAATTAAGTCTAAAACAAGCGGTAAAACTGACGGTTGAAATTACTGGTAAGAAAAAGAAAAAGATTTATAATTATGCTTTGCAGTTAAAAGATCAGTAGCTTTCTGAATATGATTCTAGGATAATGTATACCAGAGTTAACCGAGGCAGTCGCTGTTTCAATACTTGTATTGAAAGGGAGGAAAGTCCGGGCTCCATAGGGCAAGGTGCCAGGTAACGCCTGGGGGGAGCAATCCCACGGCCAGTGCAACAGAAAGTAAACCGCCTTATCATGCTCTGAGTATGATTCGGTAAGGGTGAAAGGGTGCGGTAAGAGCGCACCGCGTTGCTGGTAACAGTAGCGGCATGGTAAACCCCACCTGGAGCAAGACCAAATAGGGGAGCAGTGTGAAAAACACAGATGTGGCCCACATCGTTCCCGGGTAGGTTGCTTGAGGCAGGTGGCGACGCCTGTCCCAGATGAATGACTGTCCACGACAGAACCCGGCTTAATGGTTAGCTCTAAATTTATTTCTTTGTTTTTTTGTTCAAAAAACAAACCACAACATGGAGTGTGTATTGCATTAAAGTACACTCTATATCTTGTGTTTTACCCTTTTTTTTATCCTAAACTCATTTTATTAGGCGCTTAGTGCGTAAATCTCTTCCAACTACTGTATTTCTCTTGTTTTTAGTTTTATCTTCCTTGTTTTATGCCATTTTTTCTCTGCAACATTATTTCCTAAAGCCTCTATGAGCAAAGATCAATAAGCTACTGATTTAACGGTAAATTAGCCTTATTAAAAACAATGATATAGGTAACTTCTCAATAAGTCTGTGCATTTAAACAGCACAAACTTTACCTTTCAGCAACTCAGGCAGATATGGGATCAAATTTCTCTTGCTGATCCGGTCATTAATAAAATCCCAGAATGAAATTCCTTGTTTCAAACAAGTTTTCTTTAAACTGACAAAGGTATCTCTGCAAAGTTGCCCATCCTTTGAGCGTGTACTACCACTAATTTTACGCTTAATAACATATTCTCGAATATCATTTTCACTCAAATTATTATGAAGAGGAATATCAGGCCGTTCCAATACCAGCAGTAATTCTGTTTTATTTCTTGCCAATCGTTTCAGTGCCTGATTCAACGTTTCAAAGCTTGTTTTAGTCCGGCACAATTCATCAAAATGTTCAGCAATCGCTGACTTCAACGGATCATCTGGCTCAAGTTTATATTGTTTGAGATCATAAAATAGTTCCCAAATCTGAGTATGTACCCAGTTCAGTTCTTTATCATGTCGCTCATTGAGTGGTAGTATCCGCTGAAACACTCTGTCTGCATGTATCCAACATAATGCGTGCAACAAAATATCAAATTGTCCTGCATCATCACTCACAATCACCAAATCACTTGGAAAGCCACTGTTAATTAATGCCCCCAGTAAAGCGCCTTCTGTGGCAATGCGAACATGCCGTTGTGTTATGATACTATTGTTCTGCAGATAGTATTTCCAGGCTTCTTCATTATCAAAGCAAGTCTGATGACTTTGTTCAATAACGCTCAATGGCTTGTGAGGTAATTTTTCTGCTCTCATATAATCAAGTGCTGCATCGTTGAGCGTATAATCAACAGCAGCACCTCGTAACAATTGTAGAAAATTAATCCGGCTCTTATATCGAGTACTTGAAAACCAGGCAAAGGTTTCATTGCCAACGTGAGTACAATAACCATTCTTTCCATCATGACGACTACCCGTATCATCAACATGGATATAAGTACTATTGTTGATACCGGCAGTTAGCAATGTATTTTTTTCAGTATGAAAATGGTCTTTGTCATGGATTAAAATCTCATTGATCTGACCCGTTGAAATATCAAAACCTAATTCTGTTAATTGTTGTATTATCAATGGCTGAGTCACTCTCTGGTGATAATATTGATAAACGATATAACTCTGTAATGTATGGCCAAAATGTCCTATATGTGTATCAAAGCTCAATTTTCCTATACAGGTATCACCATCGGGTGTTTTATAGCGAGCCAATCGATAACGAGTATTGAAAGGCTTAATCAGCAGCTCCTGAACAAAATAATCCTGATACCCTAAAAACGTGAATGTTCTGGCAGGTTATCTGGTTTGATAACGGTGGTTTTATGAATAGCCAATTTCTTCTTTCGTTTACGACTTTTACTAGTCCCATTTCCTGAGTTGTTTTTCTTGCTTCCTGAATGACCTGTCGGATTATCATTGTCATCATCCTTTGGCAATTTACTGGCTCTTATTTTAGGCTTTGGAGGTAGCTTTTTAAGCTTAGCAACTTCTGTTTTAAGGGCATCGATTTCAACCTGTTGGTTTTGAATGATTTCCTGTTGTTGCTCCATGAAAGCAAGGAGTAATCGGACTACCGGTGTCTTTTCTTCTTCAGGTATCTCTGGAATTGGAGGTAATTTTTTCACTATAATCAATACAGGTTGTTTTCAATAAAACAATTGTATCATGGCTTTTTAAGGCTCTTTAGTTTGCCCTGTGTTGATCAAACTCCCTCTCAGTTAAGATAATATTCAAAAATATTCTATTTCGATCTGAGACAGATCGACAGGATCATTTATAGGGATAAATTACATGGGGCAGTGAAAATGCAATTTTTGTCCTCTAAAATGCTGTCAAGACTTTTTTTGTTTTTATTTCAAGTTTTGCACAGACTTATTGAGAAGTTACTGATATAGCGCCTAAGTTATTGTCACTAAAGAAAGAATTGGTAAATTTATACGATTTTACTTGACCTTGTCCTCAACAGTTTCTATAGTTGCCATTGTGGGGCAAAGTGGATCGAAATGGATCAAAATGGGATAAAGTGGTATCTAGGGGCTATTTCAAGCATAGATAAGACTTTTTAGCCAAATTTGAACTTTCATGAAAATCCACGCAAATTCATTAAAAATGTATAAATAATACGGTGCTGTACTTGTGCTAAATGGTGTAACCAAACTCAATCTTGATGCCAAAGGACGTTTAGCGATTCCCAGTCGCTATAGAGAACGTCTCATGGAAGATTGTGCCGGTCATTTAGTGGTGACATTAGACACTGAAAAACGCATGGTGATTTATCCCCATAATGAATGGCGTGATGTTGAAGCGAAACTGGTGGGCTTATCCAGTGTTAATAAAGCGGCAGTGAGAATAAAGCGCTTATATCTGGGACATGCGACAGATTGTGACATGGACAAAAATGGCCGTATCAATTTACCACCTTATTTACGTTCAAAAACAGGCTTAGATAAGCAAATAGTATTGGTCGGTATCGGTAATAAATTTGAGGTTTGGGACGAAGAAAGCTGGAACCGTGAATGGGAAGATGATGAAGAGCTGGAGTTAACGGCTGAACTTGAATCACTCTCGCTTTAGGTGAATTGAATGACCATGAGCTTTGAGCATAAGCCGGTACTGCTAGAAGAATCGATTGAAGCATTGGCCATTGAGCCTAATGGGCTTTACGTCGATGGCACCTTTGGTCGCGGTGGTCATTCACAGCATATTATGCAACAGCTTGGTGAAAGTGGGCGTTTAATCGCCTTTGATAAAGATCCACAGGCCATTGCAACGGCTGCTGAAAAGTTTGCCGACGAGCCGCGTTTTAGCATTCATCATGGCTCCTTCGCAGAACTGGAAAGCTATCTGAACTCACAAAATTTGTGCGGTCAGGTTAACGGAATTTTATTGGATCTTGGCGTGTCTTCACCGCAATTAGATGATCCACAGCGCGGTTTTAGTTTTCAGCAGTCCGGGCCATTGGATATGCGCATGAATGATCAGCAAGGGCTGAGTGCAGCACAATGGTTGAGCAAAGCTAAAGAAGAAGAAATTGCCAATGTGATTTATGAATACGGGGAAGAACGTTATTCACGACGTATTGCCAAGGCCATTGTGATTGCTCGGGAAACTGAAGTATTGAGCGATACCCGTCAATTAGCAGAAATTATTAAGCAGGCGCACCCGCGTTGGGAAAAAAAGAAACATCCGGCGACTCGTAGTTTTCAGGGCATACGGATTTTTATTAATAATGAGCTGGGTGATTTAGATGATTGCCTAGAACAAAGTTATCGTTGTCTGGCAAAAGACGGGCATCTTGCAGTGATTAGTTTTCACTCATTGGAAGACCGAAAAGTAAAACGTTTTTTTAAGCGCATGGCAGATGGTGAGCAATTGCCACCGGATTTACCGATTAGAGATGTTGAAGTCAATCGAAAAATGAAATTGGTTGGCAAACGCGCTAAGGCGAGTAAGAACGAATTGGCTGAAAACCCTCGCGCACGTAGTGCAGTATTGAGAGTGGCGAGTAAATTATAAGACTATGAGCGGCAAGGTCTTATTTATCTTAATTTTACTGATTGTTACTTTTGTTTCTGCTATCAGTGTGGTGTATGTCAAACACTATAATCGTAAGTTGTTTGTTGAATTGCAGCAATTAGAAAAACAAAGAGACGATATGGACGTTGAATGGGGACAATTGCAATTAGAGCAAAACACCTGGGCAACCCATACGCGAATTGAACGCATAGCAAAACAAAAATTGCAGATGATAACGCCAAAAACAAGTGATGTTATCTATATTCAGCAGACAAAAAATGAGTTAACGCGGTAAGTTAACGCTATAAGTTATAAGAATGGATAGACAGCAACGTGTCGAAAACAGATAGCTATATACAGAACTATCGAATCAATTTTATTTACTTGATTCTTGTTGTAGTTGCCTGTGCTTTGGTTTGGCGTGTATTGGATTTACAAGTCGTTAATAATGAATTTTTACAAGGTCAGGGCAATGCCCGGGTGTTACGCCAATTAGAAGTCACCGCCCATCGAGGGATGATTACCGATAGAAATGGTTATCCTTTGGCGATTAGTACTCCGGTTGCCTCGATTTGGATTAATCCCAAAGAGTTTGATGCAGAGAATAAAAAGCTTTACCAAGTGGCTAAATTATTAAAGCTGAATAGCCAATATGTAAAAAATAAAGTAAAAAAAAGAGCTAATAAAGAATTTGTTTATATCAAGCGGCGTATTAGTCCAGACTTGGCACAGCAGATTTTAGCTTTGAATGTAAAAGGCATTCATCAACAAAGAGAGTATCGACGTTACTACCCCGATGGCGAAATTTTTGGTCATGTGTTGGGTTTTACGGATGTCGATGACAATGGTCAGGAAGGCATGGAACTCGCCTATAACGAATGGCTAAGTGGTGAATCAGGACGTAAGCGGGTGGTTAAAGATCGCTTAGGTCGCATTATTGCCATTGAGGAGCAAATCAAAGCCCCTCAGCCAGGCAATAACCTACGTTTGAGTCTGGATCGTCGTATTCAGTATTTGGCGTATAAAGAATTAAAAAAAACCGTACAACAACATAAGGCTAAATCAGGATCAATTGTGGTATTAGATATTGAAACAGGTGAGGTGATTGCCATGGCGAGTCAGCCGGGCTTTAATCCCAACCGCTTACAAGATCGAAAATCAAGATTGTATCGCAATCGTGCGATAACGGATCTGTTTGAGCCTGGCTCAACCATGAAGCCTATTTCTATTGCAGCAGCACTGAATAGTGGCCGTTATAGCCCCAGCACTCAGATAAAAACGGGTGATGGCTGGTTCATGATTGATGGCAAGACCATTAAAGATACCCATGCCTATGGTACGATTGATGTATCCACAGTGATACAGAAGTCCAGTAATGTCGGCACCTCAAAAATTGCCCTGAGCTTACCCAAGCCATTATTGTGGGACACCTATTATAGCTTTGGTTTTGGTAGTGACACGGGTAGTGGTTTCCCCGGTGAATCGTCAGGGCGTTTAGTGCGTCCTAGAAGAATATCAAAAATTGAGCAAGCCACCCTATCTTTTGGTTATGGCATGTCCGTGACTAATCTGCAATTGACTAGCGCCTATGGCACCCTGGCTAGACAGGGCACGAGAATACCGGTTACATTTTTGTCACAGAGTGCTAATGATGCTGAGAACTCAGATGCATTAGGCGCTGACCCCGTCGTCAGTACTCAGCGAGTCAGTTTGTCAAAGCGTTCACTGCAACAAGTGGGTAAAATGATGCAAAGTGTTGTTGCCATTGGTGGTACAGCACCACAGGCATCAGTGTCAGGGTATAAGGTCGCGGGTAAAACCGGTACGGTAAAAAAAGCCTCCAGACATGGTGGTTATACGAAAAAGAAATATAGCGCTGTGTTTGCCGGTTATGCCCCTGCGACTGAGCCTAAAATGGCTATCGTGGTCATGATAGATGAACCCAATAATGGCGTCTATTATGGTGGCTTAGTTGCTGCACCACTCTTTTCAACCGTGATGACAGGCGCTTTAAGACTACTCAATATTGATCCGGATAACATTGCACAACCTGATGTAGTGACACAGATCGAACAACATATTGGGAGGCAGGGATGAATCGCTTACCCTTTGTGAGTTCAGTCGGCATATCGGCTGGCGTACCAGCCGAGTATAAACGGCTCTTAACAAAAAAAGAGACCAAGCACTATCCTCATAACCATCTACAGTCACTGTTAGATGGTTTTGTTGATTTTAGTAGGGTCGAAAATTGCCCCCTTACTTTCAAAGGCTTATCACTTAATAGTAAGAAAGTACATGAAGAGTACTTGTTTTTGGCCTGCTCCAGTGTAGGAAATGGCTCACAGCATGGGATTGCCTATGCCGGTGAAGCGATTAATTCGGGGGCTACTTGTATCGCTTGGGAGCCGACTGATGAGCTGAAAAATATGCCCCAAAGCTGTCCCGCTAAAAAAGGGGATGAGACAGTTAATGTGCCACTGATCCCTGTTTTTGGCTTACAGGACAAAATAGGTGAAATCGCAGCGCGTTTTTATCAGCAGCCAAGTCATGAAATGAATGTGATCGGCATTACCGGTACTAATGGTAAAACGTCTACGGCACATTTTATTGCTCAGTTAGTGGAATTGATGAACGAGCAGAAAAACAAATGTGCAGTCATCGGTACTTGTGCAGTCATCGGTACTTTAGGTAATGGCTTTTATGGTCAATTGGAACAAAGCACCCACACCACGCCGGACGCGGTGACTGTGCAGGCATTGATTGCTCAATATCGGGATGCACAGGCTGAGACATTAGTAATGGAAGTCTCCTCACATGCCTTAGCACAAGGGCGAGTGAATGGTGTTGAATTTGATTGTGCTATTTTGACTAATTTGACGCGTGATCATCTGGATTACCATGGTGATATGACCCGCTATGGCAATGAAAAACTGAAATTGTTTCATCGTAAAACACTGCAACAGATCGTGTTGAATCAGGATGATGAATTCAGTCAGGTGATTTTAGAATCTTTGGCCAAAGAGAAAAATACTGTACCTGTCCTCGCTTATTCTTGTAAGGATAAGCGTGCAGAGTACTTCGCAGATGAAATTGACTTGAGCAATGAAGGCATCCACTTTCAATTACATATCACTGCTCTGGAAGATGAATCGTATCGTGTTAAATCGTCATTGATTGGTGCCTTTAATATTGAAAATATTATGGCAGCAATCACAGCCTTACATTCACAGGGACATGATATAGAAGCAATTGTTGCTGCCGTAGAAAAATTACAGCTTGTGCCAGGGCGCATGGAAAAAATTCAATGGGCATCTGATGTTGAAAAACCTGATCTTGAAGAAAAAGGTCAAGCATTAGTTGTGGTTGATTATGCTCATACGCCTGATGCCTTGGAAAAAAGTTTAATTGCTTTAAAAGCACACACTAAAGGCAAATTGGTCTGCATTTTTGGTTGTGGAGGTGATCGCGATAAAGGCAAGCGTCAACTCATGGCAAAAGTTGCTCAGCAACAGGCGGATCAGATTATGCTGACCTCTGATAATCCGAGAACAGAATCAGTAGAAGAAATTATAGCTGACATTGTGAATGGCTTTGAACATCAAGACTCTCTTTCTCAGAGCTGTGTACAGATTGAATTAGATAGAGCAAAAGCCATCGAATCGGTATTAGGCATCTTAGAAAAAGGTGATGCATTATTGATTGCTGGCAAAGGGCATGAAGATTATCAAGAAATCAATGGTGAACGTTTAGCGTTTAGCGATAAGGCCTGTGTTGAAGATTTTTTTAAACAAATGTCTAACCACAGCAGGTTCAAATAATGAAATTAACACTTGCTCAAACGGCTGCTGCGCTAGGTGTTGATCTGATTGGCGATGATCGTGAGTTTTCACGGCTGAGTATTAATACCCGTACTTTGGAGAAAGGTGACTTATTTGTAGCGATCAAGGGCGATAATTTTGATGCCCATGAATACATTGCTCAGGCAGAAGAACAAGGGGCTTGTGGTTTAGTGGTAGAACATTGCAGTGATTCTATTTTACCGCAAATTGTCGTTGAAAATACCCGTCAGGCATTTGGTGATATCGCCTCGTTATGGAGTTCCGCTTTTTCTTTGCCGATTGTGGCGATTACGGGTAGTTGCGGTAAAACCACAGTGAAAGAAATGGTTGCTGCTATCTTTGCTAGAAGAGATGGCAATACAAGTGTGCAAAAACATGAGCAGGAAACAGTATTAGCGACCAAGGGCAATTTGAATAATGACATTGGTGTACCGTTGACTTTATTGAGATTAAATAAGGCACATAAAGTAGCGGTAATCGAAATGGGTGCAAACCATAGAGGTGAAATAAAAAAGTTAGTTAATATTGTGCAACCGGATGTTGCTGTTATTACCAATGTGACGCATGCCCATGTCGAAGGCTTTGGCTCAATTGAAGGGATTGCCAAGGCTAAAGCTGAAATTTATACCGGACTAGAAACTAACGGTACTGCAGTCATTAATGCCGATGATGATTTTGCTGATTATTGGTTGGATTTTTGTCAACAGCAGCCCAGTGAGAATGGCCAGATAAAGCGTTTGACTTTTGGCTTGCATCCATCAGCAGATGTCCATGCAGACTATAAACAATTATCAGATGGTTTAGAAATTTTAATGCAAACGCCGAATGGTGAGCAGACAATTCATCTGCAACAATTTGGTCGTCATAATGTCTATAACGCCTTGACTGCAACCGCAGTGACTATTGCGACAGGTTGTTCAATCGATGATGTTAAAGCCGGGCTGGAAAGTTTTAAAAATGTGGCAGGCCGTTTAGAGCAAAAATCAGGCATCAATGGCGCTTTGATTTTTGATGATACCTACAATGCTAACCCCGGCTCTGTTCGAGCAGGAATTGATGCGATAAAACAAGTATCTGATGACATTCACGGTGAAGCTATTTTGGTATTAGGTGATATGGGTGAGTTGGGCGAAGAAGCGCAAGCTCTACATTATCAACTCGGCATTGATGCAGCCTATATGGGGATTAAAAAATTATTTACTGTTGGTGAACTGAGCGAGGAAACTAGCAAAGGGTTTAATTCAATTGTTTTAGGCCAAAAAGATCAGACGCAAGCAAAGCATTCGAATAATAAAAATAAGCTAATAGAACAGGTAAGAAATACATTGCAAAAGAATAATGTTGTGCTGGTTAAAGGTTCAAGAAGTATGAAAATGGAAACAGTGGTTGAAGCTTTAGTCAACGATGTGGCTATTCAACAAAACATGAACAATGCACAGCCAATAAAAAAGGATGAGCAATAATGTTATTAGCTCTGGCAGAATATTTATCGCAATACTATAGCGCATTCAATGTATTTTCTTACCTTACATTAAGAGCTATTTTAGGTATTTTAACTGCCTTATCAATTGCGCTATTAGTTGGTCCTTACATGATCAAAAAATTAAGCCATAAACAAATTGGTCAGGTGATTAGAGACGATGGGCCAGAAAGTCATTTTAGTAAAGCCGGTACGCCAACTATGGGGGGGGCATTAATTCTGGTCGCCATTGCTGTGAGTACCTTACTTTGGGGCGACTTAAATAATCATTATGTCTGGGTGGTGTTAATTGTTACTTTATTGTTTGGTGTTGTAGGCTGGATCGATGATTATCGCAAGGTGGTTCATAAAGATACTAAGGGTTTAATTGCCCGGCATAAATATTTTTGGCAAAGCCTGATTGGTTTGGGTGCCGCGATTTATTTGTATATGAATGCACAATCTGCAAATGAAACGCTGTTGCTGATCCCGTTTATGAAAGATGTCTTTATTGATTTGGGGCCTTTTTATATTTTACTCACCTATTTGGTTATTGTGGGTAGTAGTAATGCCGTTAATTTAACCGATGGTTTGGATGGTTTGGCTATTATGCCTACAGTGATGGTGGCAGGTGCCTTAGGCATATTTGCTTATTTGACAGGACATTATAATTTTTCAAATTATTTAGGCATTCCATACATTCATGGCGTGGGTGAAATTGTTGTAATTTGTGCCGCTTTTGTAGGGGCAGGCTTAGGGTTTTTATGGTTTAACACTTACCCCGCACAGGTATTTATGGGTGATGTGGGTGCCTTGGCGCTTGGTGCAGGTCTGGGCATTATTGCGGTGGTGGTAAGACAGGAAATTATCTTATTTATTATGGGTGGTGTTTTTGTCATGGAAACCGTCTCGGTCATTTTACAGGTTGCTTCTTATAAATTAACCGGACGACGTATTTTTAGAATGGCACCGATTCATCATCACTTTGAATTAAAAGGCTGGCCTGAGCCAAGAGTGATTGTACGTTTTTGGATTATTACCGTTATTTTGGTATTAATTGGTTTGGCATCATTAAAGATTCGTTAAAACGAAATAATCAAATGAACAATATTGCACATGACAAACAAATCGATTTTAGCTCAGCCACATTAATTGTGGGTATGGGTAGCACGGGTTTGTCGTGTGCGCGTTATTTACAAGCAAGAAGTTGTCCCTTTGCTTTTGCTGATAGTCGTAATACACCACCATCATTGGCTGAGGTAAAGAAACAGTTTACACCATTAGAGATTTTAACGGGTGATTTTGAATTTGCAACATTTGCACAATATAAACAAATTATTGTGAGTCCAGGTGTTTCAATTCGCAGTAAATTGTTTGTGTCGCTGGCAGAAAAAGGCTGCAATATCATGGGTGATATTGAAGTGTTTGCCCAAGTGGTTAAAAAGCCCGTCATTGCGATCACCGGTTCCAATGGTAAGAGTACGGTAACAACACTGGTAGAAAAAATAGCGCAGGATTGTGGCATCAAAACTATTGCCGGAGGCAATTTAGGCATCCCTGTTTTGGATTTATTGTCATCAGATAGCGACTTATATATTTTAGAATTATCCAGCTTTCAATTGGAAACAACTGATAGCTTAGAGACAGTTTCAGCTACGGTGCTCAATGTCAGTGAAGATCATATGGATCGTTATAAGAGTCTGGATGATTATCGACAGGTTAAAGAAAGTATTTATCATAATACCCAGAATGCCATTGTTAATAGTGATGAAAAAATTACCTGCCAGCGAGTCATTAGGGCATTAGATGAGAAGCAGGAAAATTATGCAATTATTACTTTTGGTGAACAAGCACTCAGTGATTATACGGGGATAAAAACAAGCTATTTTTTACAAGCAGATAGAACATTAATGAATGCTGGTAATGAAATTATGTCCGCGACCGAGATTAAAATAAAAGGTACCTATAACTATTTAAATATTTTAGCGGCATTGGCACTACTTGAGCCTTTGGCTCTGGATCAAGTACAGCAAGTTAAGGCAATTAAAACTTATAAGGGCTTGGCTCATCGCTGCGAATGGATTGCCAGTGTAAATGACGTTGAGTTTTATAATGATTCAAAAGGGACAAACACCGGCTCAACGATTGCTGCCATTAATGCTTTTTCATTGGCTACTGAAAATAATCATAGCCAAAAGACAGTGATTCTAATTGCGGGTGGTGAGGGTAAAGACGCTGATTTTACCGGCTTAGGTATCAGCATAGAAGAAAAAATAAAAGCCACTGTTTTAATGGGTGTTGATGCAGAGCTTATAAAAATATCAGCTCTGAATGCCGGTGCAAAAAATGATTCAATTTATGCAGTAGAGACAATGTCAGAGGCAGTATCAACCGCTGTGAAATTAGCCGATAGCGGTGATGTGGTTTTGTTTTCTCCAGCCTGTGCCAGTTTTGATATGTATAAAAATTATATGCAACGTGGAGATGATTTTAAAGAAAAAGTACTGGCTTTGAAAAAGGAGTTAAGAAATGCCAGTTAAAATTACTGTTAATAATGGCAGACGGGATCATTCCAATGATCCTTCTTTGACTGATATGTTTCAGCAAAGCGCCGAAAAACGTAATCAACAATCTGTAAAAATATCTGTAAAAAAAACGGTAAAAGAACCATTAAAAAAAGCAGTAAAAAAGAAAAGTAGTAAAAAAGTAGCGGTTACGATAAGTCAGCATATAGAGAATCAAAAATGGTTATTAGATCCCTGGGTATTATTAATCAGCATTACTATTATTTCTTTGGGAATTATTATGGTGGGCTCGGCATCAATTTCAATTGCTGAACGCAATAATGGTGAACCTTTTTATTATTTATATCGACAATTAATTGCAGCAGGATTAGGGCTAGGAATTGGTACGGCAGTTCTTTTTACACCAATGAAATTCTGGCAGAGTATTGGTCCGATTATTTTATTAATAGGACTGATGTTATTAATTGCAGTACTCATTCCTGGCATAGGCCGGGAAATTAATGGTAGTTCAAGATGGATACCCATGGGGGTATTTAATCTTCAAGTCTCAGAATTGATTAAGCTGGCTATGGTGATTTATCTGGCGGGTTATATGGTTAGACATAATGAAAACGTGAGGAAAACCATTAAAGGTTTTTTTATGCCCATGATGGTACTCGCAGGCGTCGCTGTATTACTCTTGTTAGAACCTGACTTGGGGGTGACGGTGGTTATTTCTGCAACGGCATTAGGGATGTTATTTTTAGGCGGTGTTAGATTGTGGCAATTTATCATTTTAATTTTACTATTGGCATTTTGCTTTTATTGGTTAATTGTTTTAGAACCTTATCGTATGGAGCGATTACAGTCCTTTATGAATCCATGGGCAGATCCATTTGATAGTGGTTTTCAGTTAACTCAGTCCTTAATTGCCTTTGGACGGGGAGAACTAACCGGTGTGGGTTTGGGTAATAGTATACAAAAATTATTTTATTTGCCCGAAGGTCATACAGATTTTTTATTTGCAGTATTAGCTGAAGAATTAGGCGCTGTGGGAGCTATATCAGTAATTGCCTTATTTAGTGCATTGGTGAGCCGCATTTTTGTCTTAGCAAGGAAGGCTGATTTAGCGAAGCAAACTTTTTCTGCCTATGTCATGTTTGGCTTGGCAATATGGATTGGCTTACAAGCCTTTGTCAATATTGCCGTAAACATGGGGGTTTTGCCAACCAAGGGTTTGACCCTGCCGATGATGAGTTATGGCGGCAGTAGTATGATGATTATGTGTGTGGTGATTGCTTTGGTTTTACGAGCAGAGCATGAGACTCGTTTTAAATATCCCCTAGGGAGTTTTATTTGGGATAAGAAAAATTGGCAACATGCGAGAACACTACACGTTAAATCGCAGCTAAAATCGAGAATGGCTTTTTAATATGACACAGACTCATGACACTAAAAGTAGAATGACAAGTATCTTGATAATGGCCGGTGGTACGGGGGGGCATATATTTCCTGCACTGGCAACGGCTGAAATTTTAAGACAAAGAGATGTGCATGTTGAATGGTTGGGAACAAGAAAGGGTATGGAAGCAAAGCTAGTGCCTGCTCATGATTTTGCCATCAATTTTATCGACATTAGTGGCTTACGCGGCAAGGGTATTAAAACGATTTTATTACTGCCATTTAAATTATTAAGGGCAATGTATCAAACCATGCAGGTTTATAAAAAAGTGCAACCCGATGTGGTATTGGGCATGGGAGGCTTTGTTACTGGTCCCGGTGGAATTGTAGGATGGTTAACAGGAAGACCCTTGGTTTTGCATGAGCAAAATGCTATTGCTGGAATGACCAATAAAATTTTATTGCGCTTTGCAAAAAGTGTCTTAGCGGCATTTCCAGGGGCATTTGGTGATAAGGCAAATGCAGTAAGAGTTATTGGCAATCCAGTAAGAAAAGAAATTACGGCATTGGCTACACCTGAAGTGCGTTTTGAAAATAAATCGTCGAATAAAGCAGGAATGAATATTTTAATAGTCGGCGGTAGCTTAGGGGCGACTGCTTTAAATGAAAAAATACCTGAGGCGCTGATAAAAATTCAGAACGAAGGCTTATTAGAACAAAGTGCGTTTGATTCAATCTATGTTAGACATCAATGTGGTGAAAAAAATGTCTCTGAAACAGAGAAAAATTATACAGAATTATCAAGCGATACAATAACTGTTGAGGTGATGCCATTTATTGATGATATGGCAAAAAACTATGCCTGGGCAGATTTAATTATTTGTCGCTCAGGCGCTTTAACGGTGAGTGAAATTGCGGCAGCTGGTGTGGCCTCACTGTTAGTGCCTTATCCGTATGCAGTGGATGATCACCAAACTGCCAATGCGGCTTATCTTGCCGATCAGGGTGCAGCATTTTTGGTGCAACAAGATAACTTAGCAATAGAAACATTAGTTGATATTTTAATGACCTTAGATAAGAAAAAATTATTAAGTATGGCGATAAAAGCACGTGAACTTTCCATTGATAATGCCGCTGAAGTTGTGGCTGATGAATGTATGCGCTTAGCAGGACAAGCATAATGACTTTGAGTACAGAAAATACTGAACTGTCCATGGGACGAATCAAACATATTTATTTCATCGGTATCGGTGGTGCAGGTATGAGTGGAATTGCTGAAGTCTTATTAAATATGGGCTATCAAGTATCAGGCTCTGATTTACAGCGCAGCAAGGTAACCGAACGTCTGGAAAAAGCAGGGGCAACCATTTATCAAGGCCATAATGCCGAGCAGGTTGATGATGCGCATGTAGTCGTGACTTCAACGGCGGTGAATGCAGAAAATCCTGAAGTCTTACGTGCCAAAGCATTAAGAGTGCCCATCATTCCACGTGCTGAAATGCTGGCGGAATTGATGCGTTTTAAGTATGGCATTGCCATTGCCGGAACGCATGGTAAAACCACAACAACCAGTTTGGTTGCCAGTGTCCTGGCTGAAGGCGGTATGGATCCTACCTTTGTGATCGGTGGCAAACTGAATAGTGCCGGTACTAACGCTAAATTAGGGGCGAGCAAGTATTTAGTGGCAGAAGCTGATGAAAGTGATGCCTCGTTTTTACACCTACAGCCTATGATTTCGGTTGTGACCAATATAGAAGCCGATCACATGGCTACTTATGGCGGTGATTTTGAAAAATTAAAAGCGACGTTTAATGAGTTTTTACACCAATTGCCTTTTTATGGTCTTGCAGTTTTATGTATTGATGATGAAGTTGTGGCTGAATTGGTGGATGACATCAGTAAGCCGGTTAGAACCTATGGCTTAAATAATGACAATGCTGATGTTCAGGCTTTTGATATTAGACAAACATTAAATAAAACGGCATTTAAAGTGTCATGTAAAAATGCTCAGGGTGAGCATAGTGACTGGATTGAAATAACTTTGAATATGCCAGGCTTACATAATGTGCAAAATGCCCTAGCTTCAATTGTTATTGCTATTGAGTTAGGCGTTGAAAAAGATAAAATTATTCAGGCATTGGGAAAATTTGAAGGTATTGGACGACGTTTTCAAATGTATGGTGAACTTGATATTGCCGGTCGTCAGGTACAGTTAATTGATGATTATGGCCACCATCCCACGGAAGTGGAAGCGACAATTAATGCGATACGCAGTGGTTGGCCTGAGAAGCGTTTAGTCGTGCTATTTCAACCTCATCGTTATAGCCGAACCCGGGATTTATTTGAAGATTTTGTTTATGCCCTGAGCCAGGTTGATCAACTCTTGTTATTAGAAGTTTATTCAGCAGGTGAAGACGTGGTTGCTGGTGCGGATTCAAGAGCCTTGAGTCGCTCAATAAGAAATCGGGGCAAGGTTGATCCTATTTTTATTGAACAACATGAACAAATTAATGAAGTGCTGGAAGAAATGATCCAAGAGGGCGATATATTATTAACGTTGGGAGCAGGTAATGTAGGGGCTATAGGTAGTGCAATTTTTGAAAAATTTAAAAGTCATTAGCAGTAGTCTTTGATATAAAGAAATGATAAAAACAGCCCTACAAACTTTATTAACTCAAGCAGTAGAAGATGACAAACTGCACGGTTCTTTAAAATGTAATGAGGTATTATCACGCTATACAACATGGCGTATTGGTGGCGAGGCAGAATGTTTTTATCAGCCTGAAAGTGAAGCTGATTTACAAATGATATTTAAATTGTTGCCTCAGGCAACACCTATTGTTTGGATTGGCTTAGGTAGCAATTTATTGGTACGTGATGGTGGTGTTAAAGGACTCATTATTTATACCAATGGGGTATTAAATAGTTTACAGATTGATTGTGACAATGATGATAGCCAAAGCTGCTTTATTACCGCTCAGGCGGGAGTCGCCTGTGCAATATTTGCTAGAAAATCAGCACATAAAAACATTAATGGTGCAGAGTTTTTATCCGGAATTCCCGGAACGATTGGTGGGGCATTGGCGATGAATGCGGGGGCTTTTGGTGGTGAAACATGGCGGCATGTAGAAACAGTGAAAATGATTAATCAGGTAGGTGAAATTATCTGTCGGACAGTTGATGAATTTGATGTCTCATATCGTGCTGTCGATCAACGTGGACGCAATGAATGGTTTATCAGTGCAAATTTTAAATTTCCGCAGGATGAACAAGGCTTATTAGCAAGTAAAGAAAAAATTAAACAGTTGTTAAAAAAACGCGCTGAGACTCAGCCAACTAAGCAGGCTAATGCGGGTTCTGTGTTTAAGAATCCAGAGGGTGATTTTGCCGCACGATTAATTGAATCTTGTGAGCTCAAAGGGTTTTCAATTAATGATGCTCAGGTATCGCCTAAGCATGCTAACTTTATTATTAATAAAGCCAAGGCAAGAGCCATTGATGTGGAAACATTAATAGTAAAAATACAAGAGACAGTTTTTGCTAAACACCAAATTAAATTGCAAACAGAAGTCAAAGTGATTGGAGAAAAGAAGGCCGAATATGAACGCTAGTGCTAATGACAATCAGCAGACAGAGGTATTAGCAAAGTTGGGACGTGTTGCTGTTCTTATGGGCGGTGATTCAGCCGAGCGAGGCGTATCTTTGAAAAGTGGTGCGGCGGCTTTGGCGGCATTACAACGTAAAGGCATTGATGCTTTTGCTTTGGATTTACGCTTTAAACAAGAAGAGGCAAGTATTTGTCAGCAATTGAATGCTAATCCATTTGATACAGCATTTATTGCCTTGCATGGCCGTGGTGGTGAAGATGGTGTGATTCAGGGCGTTTTGGAAGCATTAAATATTCCCTATAGTGGTTGTGGTGTAGCCGCTTCTGCAATAGGCATGGATAAATTACGGACTAAATTAGTTTGGGCGGGTGCAGGTTTATCGACCCCGGCATTTGAACTAATAAAGTCTGAAGTAATTGCTGAACAAGTGACAGATGATTTATTAGCTGGGATTGAACAATCATTAAGTTTTCCAATGATGGTAAAGCCTGCTCATGAAGGTTCTAGTATTGGTATGAACAAGGCTGATGATAAAACATCATTGCGTGATGCGCTTAATACGGCGGCACAATATGATAGTGAAATTTTAGTGGAGCAATGGATTACAGGTAAAGAATATACGGGTGCTGTTTTACAGGGGCAAGCCTTAGCTTTAATACGCCTGGAAACACCCCGTGAGTTCTATGATTATCAGGCTAAATATGTGTCAGACGATACCACTTATCTTTGCCCCTGTGGTTTGGATGAACAACTGGAAAAGCAATATCAGGCATTAGTTATTGATGCTTTTGAATGTGTAGGCGCACAAGGCTGGGGACGTGTTGATTTTATGTGTGATGAACAGGACAAAGCCTGGCTGATAGAAATTAATACGGTACCGGGGTTGACTGATCATAGTTTGGTGCCGATGGCGGCAAAAAATAATGGCATTGAGTTTGATGATTTAATTGTAAAAATATTATTAACTGCTCACTCAATATAATAGACAAGCATGACAGATAAGAGTGAGCAGAAAAAACAGGTTCAGAAAAAGAAGGTGCAATGGAAAAACTTATTAGCTCGCTTATTGTTAATAATCGTATTGAGTAGTTTAGTGATAGTAGCTAGTGTTTTTGTTAATTGGTTAGTCAAGCCGGGAAACTTTCCATTTAAAAAAGTGGAACTGGTTAATCAATTAGCGAATCAAGAGAGTAGAGAGTTGCAGGAAGTTGCGGCAAAGGTATTGAATGGCGGTTTTTTTAGTTTGAATGTCGATTATTTTCGACAGGATTTATTAGCTAAACTGCCCTGGGTTAAAATGGTTTCAGTGAGAAAAGTTTGGCCAGATAAATTGTTAATTGAAATTACAGAATATAGGCCGGTGGTACGTTGGCAGTCAGTTGATAAAACGTTGCATCTTCTGAGTCAGGAGGGCGTGATTTTTTCACCCCGATTGACCATGAATCAGAAAGAAAAATTTGCTCGTTTAGCTTTGTTTTCAGGCCCTGAAAGCAGTGCTGAGACGGTTTTACAACAATGTTTTACAATGAATAACAATTTGAAAAAAATTGCCTTGACGATAAAAAAATGTGGCATGAACAAACGTAGAGCATGGTTTCTTGAGTTGACCTCAACGGAGGTGAATCTGCTTGATGATATTGACATTCAATTAGGCAAGGAGAATGTCATGCAACAATTAGAGCGTTTTGTGCAGGTTTTTTCTGGCAAGTTAAAACGCTATCTAAGCTCAATTGAACGAGTTGATTTACGTTATGCTAATGGATTTAGTGTTAAGTGGAATGAAGTAAGCAAACGTAACGAAAGTAAAATTAAGTAGCAACATAAGTAACATAAGTGCAATATAAATATAACAATAAATCTCTTATAAACAGAGCAGGGAATAGGATTAAAAAAGGCATATGACTAAGCGAAATGATAAACGTCTCATCGTTGGTCTGGATATCGGCACATCCAAGATCTCTGCTATTGTTGCAGAAGTAGGTCCTGAAGGTGATGTTGAAATTATTGGTATGGGCAAGCATGCTGCGCGTGGTATGAAAAAAGGTGTGGTCATCAATATAGAGTCCACAGTACAGTCTATTAAGCGTGCAATAGAAGAAGCAGAGCTTATGGCGGGCTGTGAAATTCATTCTGTTTTTGTGGGTGTTGCGGGTAGCCATATTAGTAGTCTGAATTCTCATGGCATGGTGGCGATTAGAGACAAAGAAGTCTCCAGTGAAGATTTAGAGCGAGTGATGGATGCGGCAAAGGCGGTGGCGATTTCAACGGATCAACGCATTTTGCATGTATTACCACAGCAGTTTTTAATTGACGATCAGGAAGGAATTCGTGAACCGGTTGGCATGTCGGGTGTACGTTTAGAAGTTGATGTTCATATGGTGACGGGTGCTGAAAGTGCCGTACAAAATATTGTTAAATGTATTTATCGTTGTGACCTAGAAGTTGATGATATTATTTTGGAGCAGTTAGCATCGAGTTGTGCTGTGTTAACCGATGATGAAAAAGAATTGGGTGTTTGCCTAGTTGATATCGGTGGTGGTACGACTGATGTAGCGATATTAATTAATGGTGCTATTCGTCACACACGGGTATTTCCAGTGGCAGGCGATCAAGTGACCAACGATATTGCTGTTGCCTTGAGAACACCGACAAAATATGCAGAAGAAATAAAAATTAAATATGCCTGTGCCTTACGACAATTGACCAATCCGGAAGAAACAATTGAAGTGCCCAGTGTGGGTGATCGTGCACCTAGACGTTTAGCACGTCAGGTCTTGGCAGAAGTTGTTGAACCTCGTTATGAGGAATTGTTTACGCTGATTAAAAATGAGTTGCAACGTAGTGGCTTGGAAGAGTTTTGTGCCTCTGGTGTGGTATTAACCGGTGGTAGTTCGAAAATGGAAGGTGCGGTTGAATTGGCAGAAGAGGTTTTTCATATGCCAGTACGAATCGGTATTCCATTGGAAGTGGAAGGCCTGACAGAAATGGTTAAGGATCCCCGTTTTGCAACGGGGGTGGGTTTAATTATATTCGGTAAGCAAAATCAGGAAATGAGTGGTTTTGAATTTTCTGAAGCTAAAGGCTTAGGCAGTATTTTTGCCAGAATGAAGAAGTGGTTTCAAGGTAATTTTTAGTAAATATTGTAGTAAGTGTTGTTGTTAAATTTGTAGTTAGGTTTTAAATAGACGCGTTAGGGATCCAAAATATGGATGATTATTTTGGATGATATATTTTTTTAATGATTTGTCTTCATTGGCTATGAAGAAGGAGTAAGTGGAATGTTTGAATTAATGGATACATCAAGTGATCGAGCTGTAATTAAGGTGATGGGTGTTGGCGGCGGTGGCGGTAATGCTGTTGAACACATGGCGAATAGCAACCTGGATGGTGTCGATTTTATTTGTGCAAATACGGATGCACAGGCTCTGGCTAATTCATCAGCCCGTACTGTATTGCAGATCGGCAACGAAATGACTAAGGGATTGGGCGCAGGTGCAAATCCAAGTGTTGGACGTGAAGCGGCAATTGAAGATCGTGAACGTATTATGGAAGCGATTGCTGGTACGGATATGCTATTTATCACTGCGGGCATGGGTGGTGGAACAGGTACTGGTGCGGCACCGATTGTTGCGGAACTGGCTAAAGAAATGGGTATTTTAACCGTTGCGGTGGTGACCAAGCCTTTTCCATGGGAAGGTCCTCGTCGTATGAAGCAGGCAGAAGATGGGATTACTGAATTAAGAGAATATGTTGACTCCTTAATTACGATTCCCAATGAAAAATTACAGGCGGTTTTAGGTAAGGGGACGACTTTATTGGATGCTTTTAAAGAAGCTAATAATGTTTTGTTAAATGCGGTTCAGGGTATTGCTGAACTGATTACCCGCCCTGGTTTAATCAATGTGGATTTTGCTGATGTGCGTACCGTCATGTCAGAAATGGGTATGGCCATGATGGGAACCGGTAGTGCGACCGGTGAAGATCGTGCTACTGATGCGGCAGAACGTGCGATTTCCAGTCCTTTGTTAGAAGATGTCGATTTATCCGGCGCCAAGGGTATTTTGGTCAATGTGACCGCCGGCATGGATATGTCAATTGGTGAGTTTGAAGATGTGGGTAATTCCATCAAATCCTTTGCCGCTGATAATGCAACCGTGGTTGTGGGTACAGTAATTGATCCAGAAATGAATGGTGAAATGCGTGTGACTGTTGTTGCAACAGGCATTGGCATGAGCGCAGCAGCGGCACAGCCAGAAAAAGCGGAAATCAAGCTAGTGAAGCCAGAGCGTGAACGAGTTCAGGCGGTGCCTACGATTGATCATACTTCAATTGTTGAAGAAGAAAGAATGCTAACAAAAAAAGTATCGGGTGACGAATATACCGCTACCAGTGAAACGGAAGATCTGAAATACCTTGATATTCCTGCTTTTCTACGTCGTCAAAACGACTGAGAAAGTATAGACCTAAAAGCCAAGTGTCACGGGTATAAGTGGTGTGCAATGGTTACAAACTAGGCAGTAAATAAGGAGTGTTTAATTTTGCTGCTATGATGCCAGGGAATGCATCAAGCTGTTGATGAATGGATAGATTCTGTTCAAAAGCCGCTGGGTTGGGAGTTAGGATTTTTGTAGTCAATATGGTACACTTTGATGTTGATAGCTTTATCATCCATTAGGAATACCGTAAATGATAAAACAACTTACGTTGAAAAATAGCATTAAAGCGACAGGTGTTGGCCTGCACTCTGGCGAAAAAGTGTATTTGACGCTGAGACCAGCCCCTGTAAACACTGGCATAATCTTTCGTCGCATTGATTTGGAGACTCCAGTGGAGATTCCAGCAAGAGCAAAAAATGTTGGAGATACCACATTATCGACGACTTTAGTGAAAGATGGCGTCAGAATATCTACCGTTGAACATTTGTTGTCGGCGATGGCTGGTATGGGAATTGATAATGCCTATATCGATTTAAGTGCGCCAGAAGTACCTATCATGGATGGTAGTGCGGGACCTTTTGTGTTTTTACTGCAATCAGCCGGAATTGTTGAGCAGCCTGCAGCCAAACGTTTTATTCGCATTAAGCGTAATGTTATGGTCGAAGAAGGTGATAAATGGGTACGTTTTGAGCCTTATGAAGGCTTTAAAGTGTCCTTTAATATTGATTTTGAACACCCTGTTATTCAAGGTCGTTCGCAAAGTGCTGAGATTGATTTTTCTTCCACTTCCTTTGTACGTGAAGTCAGTCGCGCTAGAACCTTTGGTTTTATGAATCAAATTGAACAACTAAGAGCCAATAATCTGGCCTTGGGTGGTAGTTTAAACAATGCTATCGTGATGGATGAGTATCGAATTCTTAATGAAGACGGTCTGCGCTATGAAGATGAATTTGTAAAGCACAAAATCCTTGATGCAATCGGTGATTTATACTTGTTAGGCAGTAGCTTGATCGGTGCTTTTAGCGGTCATAAAGCAGGTCATGCCTTGAATAACAAAATTTTACGTAAACTGCTGGCTGATGAAACAGCATGGGAAGAAGTAACCTTTGAAGATGAGGAGTTAGCACCCATTTCTTATATGAAGTCTATGGCTAGTGCATAAAACGGCAATTGCATAAAATATTATTGATTGGTTTTTGAGACATGTTGAGCCAAACGCATTAATGATGCCTTTAGATCGTTGTCGCTGATGTGTTGTGCGCTACCTTGAATAATTGTTGCTGCATTTTGTGAGTACTTTGGCAAATTTGTTGCTTTTTTTGTGTCAGTCTTAGCTGATGCTACTTTGATGATGATTTTTTGTAACTGGCTGAATTGAGCATCAGCGGTGAGAGCACGCTTTAAGGTCGGTGTATAAAAACGTAGTTTGCTGGCCCAAGCCGCACTGATTGCACCAACAACCAAACAAACCTGGTGATTTTTTTTTGTGAAGCCAAGGACTGATAGTTTATTGCTAAATTCATCTGGCAGGTAAGTCAGTAAGCGCTTGGAAAGATAGTCAAGATAACGACTATGTTGCATGAGGCGCTCGATGCTGGCAGAGGGTTGTTGAAATATTTTTTTCATTAAGTTAGATAAATAAGTAAGGTAAGAGTTTAACGGATTATATCATGGAATGAATCCTGAATAACCAGTCATGTTAAAAGGCTAAATTAAGGCTTATATGAATATAATTTTTGTTAGAAAAAGAAGCGGTGCCACGATTGACATTGACATGTCCCGTTCTTTTATTGTTGTCACTTTTCTCCTGCTTCTCAGTATTCCTGTCGTGAGTTATTATTTGGGTGTAATTTCCAATGATCACGTCCCTTCAATTGCCGATCTCGATAAACCAGAAAATGTAGAGCCTATTCGAGCCAAGCTGAATCAAATCATTGGCAGTCTATATAAAGAAGAACTAGCACGTCAACAAGAAGAACTGGATTCTCTAAAGCAGCATAATCAAGAAAATATCAACGCATTGACCAATAGCCTGGCGCGTTTACAGGCGCATATTATTCGCTTGGATGCTTTGGGTAAGCGTTTAACCGAAGTGGCTGAGTTGGATGAAAATGCTTTTAACTTTGATTTTGAACCCTCTATGGGGGGACCTATAGATTCAGATGTAAATAAAAAACGTCTTATAGAATCAGTCTCTGCTGCAAATCAAATGGAAAACATTAAATACAGTGAGTTTGTCAAAAGAATGGCGCAGGTTACACAGGATATTGATAATCGCACTAAGCAATTGTCCATATTAGAAAGTCTATTGATTGCAGAGCATTTTAGCATGGTGTCAACACCCACTGGTAAGCCTGCTGAAAAAGGCTGGGTTTCCTCCTTTTTTGGCAAGCGTAAAGATCCGTTTACCGGTAAGAAAAGGATGCATAAGGGGGTTGATGTTGCAGGTAAATCAGGTTCGTATGTGTTGGCCACTGCTGATGGCATTGTGACCCGGGCTGAAAGTCAAAGCGGTTACGGCAAGCTGATTGAGATTGACCACGGTTACAAATTAAGTACCCGTTATGGCCATAATAAAACTGTAGCAGTCAAAGTCGGAGATGTGGTGAAACAAGGCCAGATCATTGCAACTATGGGATCGACAGGCCGTTCAACGGGGCCTCATGTGCATTACGAAGTACTGCGCAATGGTCGCCAGGTTAATCCACAAAAATTCATTAACACTGTACGAAAATAATATTTTTTTAAACTCTTCAGGAAAGTGCCTTGTTGCATTTTAGGTATCTGTGGTTTATTTTATTTCGCTTATATTATAGCTATAAGTCATGCCAATAGGGTTTTTACTGCGATTTAGCCAGGTCATGCAATAGCTATTGTTTTGTTGAGGTTTAAAAGAGTCATTTAGACTGAGCAAATCTTCTGGAAATTTAGGGTAGAAAACTTGTTCTTTTTTATGATAGTGAATGTGGAATTCTACTATCTGAGTTGCTTTAAATTTGTAATGTAAAATTTCACTTTCTGTCAATTTTAGGCAAATTTCATGCATGAGATTGGGGCTCAGGAGTACATTTTTATTCTTTATAGGTGACGTACTAGCAAAGTCCGGTAGGTGATCAATTGTATTTTTATTCTGTGTCTGAGAATGAGAGTTTGAAGTTATAATGTGGCTATACTTAACCGGACACACAACTTAAAATAACTAAAAGATAAAAAGTGTGACCTAAAATGAATGATCAAACAAAAAAACCGAATAAAAGCTATACATCAGAATTTAAAGAATCAGCTGTCAAATTAGCTAATGAGACGGATCAACCCGTTTCTCAGACTGCCAGGGAGCTAGGTGTTAATGTAAATACTCTACATACCTGGATCAGTAAATATTCCAAACCGGTGAAGACGGTAGCCAATAGAAGTGATGAACACATTTATGATGAAGTAAAACGTCTGAAAAAAGAATTGGCAAAAGTGATTCAGGAGCGTGATTTATTAAAAAGGCCACAGCGTACTTTGCAAGGGAAACTTTGTGAAGTACGCATGGATAACTGATCAGGCTAAAGATTACCCGGTAACGATTCTGTGCCGTTTTATGGATGTTTCCCGTAGTTGCTATTATGATTGGGTTAGCTCTCCTAAAACGGATAGAGAGAAAGAAAATGAAGCGCTTACTGAGCAGCTAAAAAACTGTTTGAAGACAGTCGCAAGACTTATGGAACCCGTCGTCTTAAAAAGAAAACTGGCTGAAAAAGGCGTTCATATAAGCCGCCGGAGAATTGGTCGATTAATGAAAAAAGCCGGTTTGTTTTGTAAAACGAAGAGACGCTTTAAAGCGACGACTAATTCCAAGCATAATAAGCGTATATCTCCAAATTTACTGGAAAGAGAGTTTGCTGTCTCTCAACCTGATCGCTACTATGTGGGTGATATTACCTATATTGCCACCAAGGAAGGCTGGTTATATTTAGCGGTTGTCATTGACTTATTCTCTAGGCAAATTGTTGGCTGGTCGATGGATGAGCGAATGAAAGCCAAGCTAGTCAATGATGCTTTACTGATGGCCATATGGAAGCGTAAACCAATGGATGGATTGCTTTGGCATACTGACCGAGGTAGCCAATATGCCTCTGATAGTCATAGAAAAATATTGTCGGATCATAACATAATTCAGTCTATGAGCCGCAAAGGAAATTGCTGGGACAATGCTGTATCAGAGAGCTTCTTTCATAGTTTGAAAACTGAATTGACGCACCATTGTCGATTCAAAACCAGAGTAGAAGCAAAGCAGGCAATATTTGAATATATTGAGGTATTTTATAATCGGGAGCGACTTCATTCGGCTAATGATTATTTGTCACCAGTCGATTATGAAATACAGCAGGAAATAGCTTAAATCGATTGATTGAAGAGGGGTAAAGGCGACATAAATGCCGCCCATTACCGTTGACGGCCATCGGCTCCTCAGCCTGTGCCGTGAAGATATTGTAACAGGATCATTACCGTTGTGAAAATACCTTGGGTGAATGGAACGGCTCTATCGTTCCAGAGGGCAAAGCCCTTTCTCTTCATCTGTTTAAAGTTAACATGAGAAACTAAAATGATAGGAAATACAAAATGACAAAAATCACTTGAAACAGCCAAAAAAATATTTAGAAAACTGTCCGGAAAAGTGTTGACACATCATTAAAATTAATACAAAGAAAAATGCATAGGTTTTTATTGTTATATGTAAATAATTCATTTCGATAATCCAACGTGAAATTGTCCCCAGATTGATATGATATACATGACTATTAGGGGACAGGGCTCTATAAATATTGAGAAATCAACTTTTTCTCTTTTTCACTGATGCCTAGTTTAACGGCTCGTTTAAAGGCTTGTTTAGCTTTGCCATTTTGTTTGTTTTTAGGTAGGCTTGTCCTGCAAGCAAAAAGATGTTTGCTGACTCTTTAGGCTCGGTCACAATATAATTATCAGTGATAGACTTTATTGCCTTTTCTAATACTAGCGTTGCTTGAGGGAAGTTACCGCTACGTAGTAAGACATTTCCATAAGCACCTAAGATTGAAGGTTCAGTTATGCCTCGGTCGAACATAATTTTTCCAATAGATAAAGCTTCTTTATAGCCATTTTTATCGAGGGCCAAATTACTTAATAAATTATGTAAGGCAGCATAATGTGAAGGGTCTTTTACTAATATAAGTCGATAATTCTTATTTGCTTCCTTTAATTTCCCCTGTTCTTGCAATGTTGCGGCCAATTCAAACTTAAGTGTAATGCTGTTGGGATTTAATTTTACACCTTCGCGGAGCGTTTGTTCCGCTTTTTTGAGTGAATCAAGGTTGAAATAAAAGTTGGCCAATGTAATCCATACCTGATCTTGTGAGGGATTGTTATCAACCGCCTGTTTAAAATACTTTTCACTTTGACGAGGATCGTTTGTCTTGGCAATGCGACTTGCCAATTGATAAGGTGGAATGAACTCCGGTTTCTCTTTTATTAAACGCTCTAAAATCGTTAAGGCCTCTTTTTTATCACCATTTAAAACATGGACTTCCGCTGTTAGATAGGGGAGTCCCAACATGTCTGGATTCTTTGAATGATAGTCTTTTAAGAGTGCAATCGCTTTTTTATATTGCTTATTGCTACTATAAATGGCAACCATGTTCTTAATCAAAGAAAATAAAGAGCCGCCTTTTGCTGATTTTGCTAATTCTTGTAAGGTTTTAACTGCCTGTTCGTTCTTTTTATTCAGGGCATAGGTTTGGGCTAATTCATAGCTAATAATCTTGTCTTGTGATGGATAACTTTTAAGTAAGGCAAGTAGTTTGATGTGTCAACACTTTTCCGGACAGTTTTCTAAATATTTTTTGGCTGTTTCAAGTGATTTTTGTCATTTTGTATTTCCTATCATTTTAGTTTCTCATGTTAACTTTAAACAGATGAAGAGAAAGGGCTTTGCCCTCTGGAACGATAGAGCCGTTCCATTCACCCAAGGTATTTTCACAACGGTAATGATCCTGTGATGTTATGTCGCCTTTTACCCCTCTTCAATCAATCGATTTAAGCTATTTCCTGCTGTATTTCATAATCGACTGGTGACAAATAATCATTAGCCGAATGAAGTCGCTCCCGATTATAAAATACCTCAATATATTCAAATATTGCCTGCTTTGCTTCTACTCTGGTTTTGAATCGACAATGGTGCGTCAATTCAGTTTTCAAACTATGAAAGAAGCTCTCTGATACAGCATTGTCCCAGCAATTTCCTTTGCGGCTCATAGACTGAATTATGTTATGATCCGACAATATTTTTCTATGACTATCAGAGGCATATTGGCTACCTCGGTCAGTATGCCAAAGCAATCCATCCATTGGTTTACGCTTCCATATGGCCATCAGTAAAGCATCATTGACTAGCTTGGCTTTCATTCGCTCATCCATCGACCAGCCAACAATTTGCCTAGAGAATAAGTCAATGACAACCGCTAAATATAACCAGCCTTCCTTGGTGGCAATATAGGTAATATCACCCACATAGTAGCGATCAGGTTGAGAGACAGTAAACTCTCTTTCCAGTAAATTTGGAGATATACGCTTATTATGCTTGGAATTAGTCGTCGCTTTAAAGCGTCTCTTCGTTTTACAAAACAAACCGGCTTTTTTCATTAATCGACCAATTCTCCGGCGGCTTATATGAACGCCTTTTTCAGCCAGTTTTCTTTTAAGACGACGGGTTCCATAAGTCTTGCGACTGTCTTCAAACAGTTTTTTAGCTGCTCAGTAAGCGCTTCATTTTCTTTCTCTCTATCCGTTTTAGGAGAGCTAACCCAATCATAATAGCAACTACGGAAACATCCATAAAACGGCACAGAATCGTTACCGGGTAATCTTTAGCCTGATCAGTTATCCATGCGTACTTCACAAAGTTTCCCTTGCAAAGTACGCTGTGGCCTTTTTAATAAATCACGCTCCTGAATCACTTTTGCCAATTCTTTTTTCAGACGTTTTACTTCATCATAAATGTGTTCATCACTTCTATTGGCTACCGTCTTCACCGGTTTGGAATATTTACTGATCCAGGTATGTAGAGTATTTACATTAACACCTAGCTCCCTGGCAGTCTGAGAAACGGGTTGATCCGTCTCATTAGCTAATTTGACAGCTGATTCTTTAAATTCTGATGTATAGCTTTTATTCGGTTTTTTTGTTTGATCATTCATTTTAGGTCACACTTTTTATCTTTTAGTTATTTTAAGTTGTGTGTCCGGTTAAGTATAGCCACATTACTGTTACAATATCTTCACGGCACAGGCTGAGGAGCCGATGGCCGTCAACGGTAATGGGCGGCATTTATGTCGCCTTTTACCCCTCTTCAATCAATCGATTTAAGCTATTTCCTGCTGTATTTCATAATCGACTGGTGACAAATAATCATTAGCCGAATGAAGTCGCTCCCGATTATAAAATACCTCAATATATTCAAATATTGCCTGCTTTGCTTCTACTCTGGTTTTGAATCGACAATGGTGCGTCAATTCAGTTTTCAAACTATGAAAGAAGCTCTCTGATACAGCATTGTCCCAGCAATTTCCTTTGCGGCTCATAGACTGAATTATGTTATGATCCGACAATATTTTTCTATGACTATCAGAGGCATATTGGCTACCTCGGTCAGTATGCCAAAGCAATCCATCCATTGGTTTACGCTTCCATATGGCCATCAGTAAAGCATCATTGACTAGCTTGGCTTTCATTCGCTCATCCATCGACCAGCCAACAATTTGCCTAGAGAATAAGTCAATGACAACCGCTAAATATAACCAGCCTTCCTTGGTGGCAATATAGGTAATATCACCCACATAGTAGCGATCAGGTTGAGAGACAGTAAACTCTCTTTCCAGTAAATTTGGAGATATACGCTTATTATGCTTGGAATTAGTCGTCGCTTTAAAGCGTCTCTTCGTTTTACAAAACAAACCGGCTTTTTTCATTAATCGACCAATTCTCCGGCGGCTTATATGAACGCCTCACATTAATTTTCTTCCATTTCAATAATATATTCTAATATAGTATTTAAGTCATAAGACCAGTTAAAGCGTTGTGAAAAAATTTCGCTAAAACATGAAATGGCAATATCTAAAGGATGTCGTATCACTCGAATAAATAAAGCATTTGGGTCAAGGAGATGGATAAGAGGGATGCGTAATTGGTTAAACAGTTGTTTGTCAATAACATATTTATAATCGGATTGGACTAGTTGATTGCTTGTAAATGATAATAAAGACTGTCGTTTTGCTTCAAGAAATTTCTCCAGACGCTGGTTTTTTTTGCTTTCTTGTTTTCCTGATCTTTTAAGTAATGCAGGGTTAAAATCATTTTCAATTGACTGTATTGAGTCGGATTCACCTAAAGATGCAACTTCAGGATATGAGGATAATACTTTTTCTAAGAGTGTTGTGCCACTACGGAAAAAGCCAATGATAAAAATAGCTTGATAGCTTTTTCGGGACGTTGTTTTTGGATTGAAAATGAGATTAGTTTTAGTTTGTTCTGCTATCGTTTGATTGAGTTGAAGTGAATCGTTTAAATCATTATAAGGAAAATATTTTTGAAGATTGAGTAAACAGGTTTTAGCTTTAGAGAAAGCAGAAAAAGCGTTGTCAAAGTTACTCTTTAGTTCCTGGATGCGTCCAAGCTCATTCCATGCTTGAACTTGTAGCCGTTCGGGATAATTTTCTATGTTAAGCGACTCTGATAATTGCAGTGCCTTTGTTGTTTCTCCTGAACGGCGGTAATATTTAACTAATGTGGTTGTTGCATCTAAGTTATCAGGTTCAAGCTTTAATGTTTTTTCAGCAAAATGATGAGCCTGCTCTAAATCATTCATTTGTTCGAATAACCGTGCTATTTCTGCTAAGCCTTTGGGATCAGTCGACATGATTTGAATATATTGCTGTAGATATTCCAATGCTTTGGGGTAATTGAATTGTTGATAAAGTACATGGGCATAATTAAAAAGTGCGTTAGTGTGCTTGGGTGATATGGAGAGTGTTTTTTGGTAAAATCTTTCTGCCTGTAAAAAGTTAAATTGTTCATAGTAAATGTTGGCTAGTATAAACGCGGGCTCTGCAAAATTTGTTTTGAGTGAAAGAGATTTTTTTAGCTGTACTATGGCTTCATCCGGTTTTTTTGTTTCTAAGAGTAATAGACCATAGTGATAAAGCGCAGCCGCATCTTTTAGGCCATTTTTTAGCGCTTTATTAAAAAATTTGAGCGATGTATTTTTTTTGTTTTGCTGTTTAAGACATAGAGCATAAAGGTAGCAAGCGATCGCATTTGATGGCATGAATGTGACAGCTTTTAAGCAATAGGGCTCTGCTAAAGCATAATCTTTTGCTTCCAAGGCTTGTGCGCCTAGGGATAATGATTCCGCTATGTTTTCTGTATATGTATTTGGTGTCGAATTTTCTTTACCACAGCAATATTTAAATTTTTTTCCACTCCCACAAGTGCAAGCTGCATTGCGGCTAATAGGTTTATTCAAAACAATACCCAATCATCTTTTTTTAGACTATATCGCATGAAAATCAGCTTCTAAAACGACAACATAAAATAGGGGCTATAGATTATCTATAGCCCCTATTGTTGTTCTAAATCAAATAGAAACCAATTAATTGACTTCTACTTTACACTTTTCTTGGCGTATCTTAAACCAATCAAGCCTAAAAGCATCATTGCTAAAGGTGCAGGCTCAGGAATTCCTTGAGGTGGTGTTTGTTGTGCCAGCACGTTAATGGTGATACGACCAACATCAGTCAAGCCACCGGGTACATCAGTTGCACGGATATTGGCAACATAGCTGCCTGGTGCAAAACCAGTTGTATCCCAAGTGAATAATTGAGTGGTTGGATCAAATGTCACATCACCCAAACTAGCGCCTGTACCTAAGAAGGATAATGTGGCTATACTTAACCGGACACACAACTTAAAATAACTAAAAGATAAAAAGTGTGACCTAAAATGAATGATCAAACAAAAAAACCGAATAAAAGCTATACATCAGAATTTAAAGAATCAGCTGTCAAATTAGCTAATGAGACGGATCAACCCGTTTCTCAGACTGCCAGGGAGCTAGGTGTTAATGTAAATACTCTACATACCTGGATCAGTAAATATTCCAAACCGGTGAAGACGGTAGCCAATAGAAGTGATGAACACATTTATGATGAAGTAAAACGTCTGAAAAAAGAATTGGCAAAAGTGATTCAGGAGCGTGATTTATTAAAAAGGCCACAGCGTACTTTGCAAGGGAAACTTTGTGAAGTACGCATGGATAACTGATCAGGCTAAAGATTACCCGGTAACGATTCTGTGCCGTTTTATGGATGTTTCCCGTAGTTGCTATTATGATTGGGTTAGCTCTCCTAAAACGGATAGAGAGAAAGAAAATGAAGCGCTTACTGAGCAGCTAAAAAACTGTTTGAAGACAGTCGCAAGACTTATGGAACCCGTCGTCTTAAAAGAAAACTGGCTGAAAAAGGCGTTCATATAAGCCGCCGGAGAATTGGTCGATTAATGAAAAAAGCCGGTTTGTTTTGTAAAACGAAGAGACGCTTTAAAGCGACGACTAATTCCAAGCATAATAAGCGTATATCTCCAAATTTACTGGAAAGAGAGTTTACTGTCTCTCAACCTGATCGCTACTATGTGGGTGATATTACCTATATTGCCACCAAGGAAGGCTGGTTATATTTAGCGGTTGTCATTGACTTATTCTCTAGGCAAATTGTTGGCTGGTCGATGGATGAGCGAATGAAAGCCAAGCTAGTCAATGATGCTTTACTGATGGCCATATGGAAGCGTAAACCAATGGATGGATTGCTTTGGCATACTGACCGAGGTAGCCAATATGCCTCTGATAGTCATAGAAAAATATTGTCGGATCATAACATAATTCAGTCTATGAGCCGCAAAGGAAATTGCTGGGACAATGCTGTATCAGAGAGCTTCTTTCATAGTTTGAAAACTGAATTGACGCACCATTGTCGATTCAAAACCAGAGTAGAAGCAAAGCAGGCAATATTTGAATATATTGAGGTATTTTATAATCGGGAGCGACTTCATTCGGCTAATGATTATTTGTCACCAGTCGATTATGAAATACAGCAGGAAATAGCTTAAATCGATTGATTGAAGAGGGGTAAAAGGCGACATAAATGCCGCCCATATTACCGTTGACGGCCATCGACTCCTCAGCCTGTGCCGTGAAGATATTGTAACAGGATCATTACCGTTGTGAAAATACCTTGGGTGAATGGAACGGCTCTATCGTTCCAGAGGGCAAAGCCCTTTCTCTTCATCTGTTTAAAGTTAACATGAGAAACTAAAATGATAGGAAATACAAAATGACAAAAATCACTTGAAACAGCCAAAAAAATATTTAGAAAACTGTCCGGAAAAGTGTTGACACATCAAGTTGAGCTGGCATCAATTGTTAGTTCACCCGTTGCAGGATCTACTGTGAAACCAGGAGGCTGTGAAGGAATGCCATTTAATGTTTGTGTGTAGGATAAGGTTGTGCCGGCATTGCCAGTTGTTGCACCCAGGTTGTCGCTATACGCATTGCCGCGTAAAACTTCAGGTTGAACTGAATTAAAATCAAATAAAATAGGAGCAGTATCATTAGTGCCATCCCATACAATGGATGAATTCATTGTCCAACTGACGGAGCTATTGCCGGTCCAGTTGTTAATGCCTCTAACACGACAACAAGAGCCCCATGATAGGTCTAATGTTTGTGCGCCAACATTGCTTACATCATATGTGCTGACGGTATTACGGATGTCATAGCGACTATCGGTTGTGTCTGTAGTATCGGAAATTGTTGACATAGTGCCAACGCCTGCGATTGTAGGACTCACAGTATTTGAGGCTCCTTTTCTCCAAAAAGAAGTTGACTCAACAGTTAGGATACCATTTGTAATGGTTGGTATCATAGCTGCGCCTCTGAAATGGCTGGCTTGTGCCATTCCGGTTGTGCCCGCTAGGATAGCGGTACTCATCGTTAATGTAGCTAGTTTTTTAAATTTCATTAAAAATTCCCTTGACTAATAAAAATGTTGATAAAAAATAAGTGAACCATTGTATGAAAGTTCACTTTCCTTGCACTCTTTCTTCGGAGTTTGTATGCATTTTTTAGACCGAAACCCTTAACTTGTTGATTGTTAGGTGTTAATTGTTTGTTTTGATTCTGGGCAATCTTTGTTGAATAACAAGGTGTAAAAAAAGCTGACAATACTAAAAATAATAGTAATAAAACTAAGAATAAACTATAGCGTGTCATTATTGTTGTGTTTAATGAGTAATTAATTAGGATTTATCTGACATCAAACTATTGAATCACTACGAATGAATTCCCCTAATTTTGTTTATAACGTTGAGTGTCAGAATTTTTTACATTAAGACTATTTAGAGTAATTGTTCATGGCACCTTAATATAGGAGTAAAATTTCTTCATTGAGATAACTCCATTTTTATGTGCAAACGCTATGAATATAACTGCATTAACTCGATAAATGTTAAGTCAGTAGCTCAATTGGGTATAAAAGTACGTAAGTTTTGTCATAGTTTGTGTTACGTGATGCTTGTTTTTAAATGAGTAAGTCTAAAAGTGACCTTGAGATATTTCTTCTAAAGGTTCTCTTTATATCCCCTATAATTCCCACATTTTATCCCCATATATAGCATTATACCCATATTAATCTTTGGGTTTGTGCTATGCTATGTAGTTCAAAAATTTTAAACAGGATAGGGATTTTTACAGTAATAATCCTTAACCTATACTCTATCTGACAATAAGTGTTTATAAAAATATGGTTGCAAAATTATTCAGGAAAATTTTCGGTAGTCGCAATGACCGGGAAATAAAACGTTATTCTAAATTAACTGTCGATGTCAATGCCTTTGAAGAGGCAATGCAAGCGTTGACAGATGAAGACATTAAAGCAAAGACTCTTGAGCTGAAACAGCAGCTTATAGAGGGTAAAACATTGGAAGATATTTTGCCCGAAGCTTTTGCTGTGGTTAGAGAAGCCAGTCGCCGTGTCATGGAAATGCGCCATTTTGATGTGCAGTTGGTTGGTGCCATGGTCCTAAATGAAGGCAAAATTGCTGAAATGCGTACTGGTGAGGGTAAAACCCTCATGGCGACATTGGCGGTATATCTCAATGCCCTCAGTGGCGAAGGGGTACATGTTGTTACGGTCAATGATTACTTAGCCGAACGTGATGCCAAGTGGATGGGTAAGCTGTATAACTTTATTGGCCTCAGTGTAGGGACTATTTTATCCGGCATGGATGGCGATGAAAAACGCGCTGCCTATGCTGCTGATATTACCTATGGTACTAATAATGAATTTGGCTTTGATTATCTGCGCGATAATATGGCTTTTTCTAGTGAAGATAAAGTACAACGTGGGCTAAATTTTGCAATTGTGGATGAAGTTGATTCGATTTTAATCGATGAGGCACGTACGCCATTGATTATTTCCGGACCAGCGGAAGATAATTCTGATGTTTATCAGCGGGTAAACAAATTGATTCCCAAACTGGTTCAGCAAGCACCAGTTGTTGAATCATTGGATGAACAGACTGAAGAGCCGGAAGGTGATTACACGGTCAATGAAAAAGACAAGCAAGTCTTGTTGTCTAATGAGGGGCATCAGCACGTTGAAGAGTTGCTTGTTGAAGAAGGTCTGATTCAGGAAAATGAAAGCCTCTACGACCCCTCGAATATTATTTTGATGCACCATATTAATGCGGCTCTGCGAGCACATAGTTTGTTCACTGTCAATGTGGATTATATTGTCAGTAATGGCGAAGTGGTCATTGTTGATGAGTTTACTGGACGTACTATGCCCGGTAGGCGTTGGTCTGATGGTTTGCATCAGGCGGTTGAAGCCAAAGAAGGTGTTGAAATTCAGGTTGAAAATCAGACTTTAGCATCGATAACCTTCCAGAACCTGTTCCGTTTATATAATAAATTATCGGGTATGACCGGTACGGCAGATACAGAAGCGTTTGAGTTTCATGAGATTTATCACCTTGAAGTCATTGTGTTACCTACTAATAATCCCATGCAACGTAAGGATCATGGTGATTTAATCTTCCTGACTCAGGACGAAAAGTTTGATGCTATTATCGAAGACATTAAAGACTGTCAGGAACGGGGGCAGCCAGCGTTAGTCGGTACGGCCTCGATTGAAGTCTCAGAGTTATTGTCTGAAGCATTGAGCAAGGCTAAGATTAAGCATGAAGTGCTAAATGCCAAGCAACATGCTCGTGAAGCGGATATTATTGCTCAGGCTGGACAGGCTGGGTCTATCACGATTGCAACCAATATGGCCGGTCGTGGTACGGATATTGTATTGGGTGGTAATATTGATGCTGAAATCAATAAGCTGGATAATCCCGATGATGCGACCATCCAGAAAATGCGTGCGGAATGGAAAGAAGCCCATGAGCAAGTGCTAAAAAATGGTGGCTTGCACATTATTGGTACCGAACGTCACGAATCACGCCGTATTGATAACCAGTTAAGAGGGCGTTCCGGTCGTCAGGGCGATCCGGGTTCATCGCGCTTTTACTTGTCTCTTGACGATAACTTAATGCGTATTTTTGCTTCCGATAAAATGGCTGGCTTGATGCGTAAATTAGGCATGGAAAAAGGTGAGGCCATTGAACATAAATGGGTGACACGTTCCATTGAAAATGCGCAACGCAAGGTTGAAGGTCATAACTTCGATATTCGTAAGCAATTGCTGGAATATGATGATGTCGCCAATGATCAGCGTAAAGTGATCTATGAGCAACGTAATGAATTAATGGCGATGGAAGACATCTCTGAGCTTATTACCGATATTCGTGGTGATGTTATCGCTCAATTTATCGATACTTATATTCCGCCTGAAAGCATTGAAGAACAATGGGATGTGCCGGGCTTGGAAGACGGCTTAAAAACTGAATTTTTAATCGAATTACCGGTCGCAGAATGGCTGAAAGATGATGATGATTTGCATGAAGAGCCTTTAAGGCAACGCATCGAACAAGAAATTGTTGATGCCATGGCACAAAAGGAAGAGCTTATCGGTGCCGAGATGATGCGCCGTGTTGAAAAAGGTGTCATGTTAGAAGTACTGGATAGTTTGTGGAAAGAACATTTGGCTGCTATGGACTATCTGCGCAAGGGTATTGGCCTGCGCGGTTATGCACAAAAAAATCCTAAGCAGGAATATAAGCGGGAATCATTTGAATTGTTTACCGATCTATTAGATCGGGTAAAATATGATGTGATTGCTCGTTTGAGTCAGATGCATATTCGAGAAGAACCGGATTTAAGTGAATTTGAAAACCATGAGCAACCAGAAATGGAATTTCAGCATGATGGGATGAATTCTTTGGGGGATGAAGGTGCTGCTGAGGAAGAGACTTCGGATGCTGAAGATAAATCTAAGCCCTTTGTTCGTGATGGGCAAAAAGTAGGACGAAATCAGCCTTGTCCTTGTGGTTCAGGCAAGAAATATAAGCAGTGTTGTGGCAAGCTCAGCTGATAAAATAATCTTCTGATTAAAAAATGCCCGCAAATTGTGGGCATTTTTTTTGACTGGTAAACAATCCTAAAAAAATCAGTTGAACCTACTGCGACCGCCTTATGCACTGAATCTTAAGGATTTTCCAGAACATTTTGACTTCACCCTTAGGGTGACTACGAATAAAGCCAAAATAACCTGTAAACCCCTTAATCTTCAGCACCTAAGTCGCTCTCGCTACGATTCAACTGATTATTTTAGGATAATAAAAAGGTAAAACGATGGCAATCGAAAATAAACTTCCTGAAATGCACCCTATTGCAGGATTTAAATTAGGCACGGCCTGTGCTGGAATCAAAGTTAAAGATCGTAAAGATGTAGTCTTAATGGCCTTTGATTCGTCCGCAAATGTTACTGGTGTATTTACCCAAAATGCCTTTTGTGCTGCGCCGGTTCATGTATGTAAAAAGCATTTATCAGAGACTCAGAGTGATGAAAATGGCAATCAGGCTGTTCAATACTTTGTGATCAATACGGGTAATGCCAATGCTGGAACGGGTGAACAAGGAATGAAAGATGCCTTAAGTACTTGTCAGCACTTGGGTGAACTCACAAGTCGTGAGCAAAATAGTGTATTGCCCTTTTCTACGGGGGTGATTGGTGAAACACTGCCAGTTGATAAAATTATTGCAGCCTTACCAGATGCTTTAGAGGATTTATCTGAACAAGGATGGCAGGCTGCGGCTGAAGGTATTTTGACAACGGATACCTGTACTAAAGGTGCATCAGTACAGCTAAAATTGCATGATGAATGGCTGACCATTACGGGGATATCTAAAGGTTCAGGTATGATCCGTCCCGATATGGCGACGATGCTGGGCTTCGTGGCAACAGATGCGGCGATTGAACAAAGGGTATTAGAGAAAATATTAAAGCATGGTGCCGATCATTCTTTTAACCGGATCACGGTTGATGGTGATACCTCAACCAATGACTCGTGCATGTTAGTGGCGACAGGCAAGGCAATGTCTAATGCGATTGATAGTGAAGATCACCCTGATTATCCAGTACTGTTGGATGCAATAACATCAGTACTAGAACAACTGGCCAAAGCAATCGTATTGGATGGTGAGGGAGCAACCAAGCTCATTAATATTCAAGTGAAATCCGGTGCTTCTATTGATGAGTGCAGTGATGTGGCTTATACCATCGCTCATTCACCCTTAGTGAAAACTGCTTTTTTTGCCAGTGATCCTAATTGGGGACGGATTTTAGCTGCTGTGGGTCGTGCCGGTGTCAGTGAGCTTGATATTGATGCTCTGGAAATTTATCTGGATGATGTGTGCCTGGTACGTCAGGGTGGTCGGGCGGATGACTATACCGAAGCGCGTGGTCAAAAGGTGATGGATCAGGACGAAATTACGGTGTTGGTTGATTTACATCGGGGTCAATGTGAAACTCAGATTTGGACCTGTGATCTCTCCTATGATTATGTAAAAATTAATGCTGAATATCGGACTTAATAGTGAGTAAAGTTGTTCATGTTGCGGTTGCTGTGATTGTTAAAGATGCCCATGTACTCATTGCAAAACGAGCAGATGATGCGCATCAGGGAGGGCTTTGGGAGTTTCCCGGTGGTAAAGTTGAAGCGGGTGAAAGCATTGTTGAAGCACTGTATAGAGAAATTCAGGAAGAGTTGGGCTTACGAATAAAAGATAGCCGACCGCTGATCAAACTTGAATATCATTATCCAGATAAAAGTGTGGTTTTAGAAACTCGATTAGTCAGTTCTTTTGCCGGGAAGGAATATTCTTTTGAATCTCATCCAGATAAGAAGCAGTATGGCTTGGAAAATCAACTCGTTAAATGGATACCGTTTAGAAAATTGGATGATTACCAGTTCCCCGCAGCAAATCAGGCTATTCTAAATGCTTTGAATTTACCTGAACAGTATTTAATAACCCCGGATTGCTCTGCTGGAATGGAGAGTGTAGAGCAGGAAGAAATTAAGCAGTTCATCAAGCGTTTTTCTCAAAAAGTAGCAGAAAATCCCTTAGTGCAACTTCGCCTGCCTTCACATAAGCTAGCTGATTCGTTAATACAAAATGAGTCAAGCTCACAGACACTCTACCAACAACTCTGTCGTATCTCTGAACAAAAAAACGCGCTGTTACTGCTTAATTCCTCTATGCTGCAAGATAGGCTATCAGAAGAAACGTTTGATCTAAGTGAGAGAAAATGGCAACAAATGGCGTTGGCAGCAGGTATTCATCTCAATAGTCGTCACCTGTATGACGATACTTTTGTTACAAACTATCGACAACGTTTTTCAAACAAGAAAATAGCGGCTTCTTGCCATAGTGAAAAGGATATTATTCAGGCCAATAAACTGGGGATAGATTTTATTGTTTTGTCTCCCGTACAACAGACAGAATCCCATCCAGAACAAGAAGCAATGGGCTGGGAAGCATTTGAGTCTTTGGTCACAATGGCTGAAATGCCTGTCTATGCGCTAGGGGGAATGAGGTCTGATGATGTTTCTCAAGCGCAAGAGGTTGGTGGGCAGGGGATTGCAGCGATTCGTAGCTTGTGGCAATAAAAAATGGCAATTAAAAGGGTAGAGAAGCATTGAACAATAAATATATTCGTTTACTGATAATGAGTTTGATTATTATTTTAGCGTTAATTTTTGTGCAAGATTTTGCTGATTTTTTAGATGAAAATTCTGATAAAATCGTTAAATTAGGGGTGAATCAACAGTGTAATCCCGTTGCTAGCATTTGTAGCGCTTCAATTATCAATGAGGGTGATTTTCAAAGAATTAGCTTGGCAATTAAACAAAGCATGCCTATCAATAAACAGTCTGGGGAGCTAGATTTAACCTTGAGTTTAAATGCAGTGGGTTTTGACTTCGAAGGCATTGAATCGCTAGCGGTGGTATTTGAGCTACTGGATAGTGATGAAGAGGCCCAGCGGATTGCATTTGTAGCGGATAAGTCCAGCAATCAGGTGGTTCCAGAAAATTGGCAGGCAAGACTAAAAGTGTCACTGCCTGAGAATAGTCGTGATTGTTTTGCTACGGTTAACCTTAAATCAAGCAAAAAACAATACCGCGCCGAATTCCCCTGTCATTTAATTCAATAAGTTATCGGACTGACTGGTGTCGATAAATTCTGACATTTGTTCAGAATTTGTTATCGGTTCACCCTTGATACGATGTTCTTCGCTAGCCCAAGCACCCAAATCGATCATGTGGCAACGCTCAGAGCAAAAAGGACTCCAGGGTTTAGACTGATAATAATCATGTTGTTTGGCACAGTTGGGACATTTTACGATGAGTTTTTTCATAGGCCTTATTTGACAAGAATTTGAATAAGTGTTTTCGGATTATAGTGCGCAACAAGATAACTGAAAATCAATATCCGATGTGCAGGGGCTAGGGCGTTCACCGTTGGCTGGTGTCATAAAACGCACACTAAAACGATGCTTACCACCGCTCATCTCGGCATAATAAGTCGCTTCAATTGGGACTATGACGCGTATTAGTTGAAATGGCACGCTAGTATCCAGTGATTGCTGATAAAAGCCCTGTTCTGCAAGTACGGGGGAATTAATGGCACTTTCACGTAATAAGTTTAAGATAACACCAATGGACAGGCGGTAATTGTCTAATTGTCCCAGCCAGGACTCAAGAATTTCAATGCGTTGTTCGGGTTGCTGTTTAAGCCAAAAATGATAAATTGGAATATCAAAATCACAACTGCCACCGGGAATTGAATCGCGTTGACGAATGACCTTGAGTAATTCGTTATTGCTTAAATCATTGCTGGAATGGTTCTGAGCAGATTTAAGGTTGCGAGTATAAGTGTCTAGCTTTTTTAGAGTATCTTCTAAAATAGACGGGTCAACACCCGGGCGAGAGCTGATGGCTAATAAGGCCGCAGTCTGACGCTCTAATTCTTTGACGAGCTCGGAGCGTAAATCAATACGGCTCATGATATTCATAATGTCGAGAATATGGCTAATGGTCGCACGACTATCCCAGACAGAATAACCCCTCATGGAATACCTTGCTTGCTGGAACAAAAACTCGAGGCGCAATAATGTGCGTATTCGTTCGTTAAGGGGAAGCTCGTAAATAGTGGAGTCTGTCACGTTGTTAAATACTTCCTATACGGGTCTAAATGTTATTGCTGTCATTGTCCAATATCTTGCTCATGGTTGCAACAAAGATTTTTCAAGCTGTGAGGTACTTGGCTTATCATTGCTTGGCTAAATGACAATAAGCTTGCCAAAGTTCGTCTATTTTTTCGTATAAGTCGGTGTGTGTACCTGAATTGTCAATAATATCATCAGCTTGCTTAAGACGGGTTTGACGGTCTATTTGGTTGTTAATGATGCTTCTTATTTGCTCTGCAGAATTATTATCACGTTGGCTACTCCGCTCAACTTGTATTTCAGTGGGTACATCAATCAGTAAAACTCGATCAAAATGCTTTGCTATTATTGCTTGATCCAGGGTTTCAAAAAGCAAAGGTATAGCCACGATGACAATATCACATGGTTTGTTGTTATCTGGTAAGTTGTTTCGAGCGATAATCTCCGACATTTGACTAAAAATAGCTTGATAAACTAAAGGATGTAATAGTGATTCAAGCTGGTCTTTTTTTTCTTTGGATGAAAAAATAAGAGAGCGTAGCTTATCGCGTTGCAAGTAGCCTTTATTATCAAATATTTCTGAGCCAAATAGTTGCTGCACCTCTTTCAGAGCAGAATATGAGAGACTTTGTGAGTAATTCTCATCAAGTGAGCCCGATAATAGATGCCGGGCAATGATATCAGCATCAATAATTTCTAGCTTGCAGAGTGAAGTGGGCTTTGATGCTAGCTGATAAAATAATTGAGTGCTTGCGCTTTTACCACAGCCAATACCGCCTGTCAGAGCAATGCTTAGCATTATATGCCCGCGAGATTAAAGTAAAACTGTTTAATTTGTTCACCCCATAGCAAACTAATAAAACCTGCTGAGGCGAGATAGGGGCCAAAGGGTATCGGGATGTTTTTATCTCTCCCTAGAAAGATAATGAGAGAAATGCCAACAATTGCACCTACAAAGGCGGATAAAAATAGAATTAGGGGTAATGCCTGCCAGCCAAGCCAAGCGCCTAACAGTGCGAGCAATTTAAGGTCGCCACCACCCATGCCATCTTTTTTTGTGACTAACTTGAATATTTGTGAGACAAACCAAAGGATTAGATACCCCGCTATTGCTCCGATAACACTGGTCATCAAAGATATGCTTGAAATACCCAGTACGCTGAGTAAAATCCCCAGCCAGAGTATAGGGAGAGTAATATTATCAGGGAGTAATTGGGTGTCAAAATCGATCATTGATAGCGCTATGAGCGTCCAAGTTAGCACTAAGAGTGCCAGGGTGTACCATTGAACACCAAAATAATAAGCGACTAGCACAGACAACAGTGCCGTAGATAACTCAATAATAGGATAGCGAATGGAGATACTGGACTGGCATTGAGAGCATTTAGCTTTTAAAAACAGCCATGATAATACCGGTATGTTTTCTAAGGCTGTAATTTTATGCCCACAGGACGGGCATCGAGAACGCGGAACGGATAGGTTAAACGTTTCTTCATTTATATGATGTGCATATTGCTCAGGATTAAACTCTTTCTGATCGAGCTCATCAGAGAGGAAGCCAATGCAATCCGCTTTCCATTCTCGTTTCAACATGATGGGAATGCGGTAAATAACCACATTTAAAAAACTCCCCACCAATAAACTGAGTAAAAATACTGAAAAAAGAAAAAACTCAGGATTTGACTCAAAATATACAAAAATATTCATAAAATTTTAGACGACTTGACCCATTTGGAAGATCGGCAAGTACATGGCAACAACAATACCACCAATAATGACACCTAAAACCGACATAATAATGGGTTCCATAAGACTGGTAAGGCCATCAACTAGGTTATCCACTTCGTCTTCATAGAAATCAGCTACTTTGCCTAGCATCGTATCAAGCGCACCCGCTTCTTCACCAATTGCAGTCATTTGGATAACCATATTAGGAAATACACCAGTGTTGGTCATTGCTTTATTTAATTGTGTACCGGTTGACACTTCTTGCTGTATTTGATCAACCGCTTTACTAAAGACGATGTTACCCACTGCACCAGACACTGAGCCCAAGGCTTCAACTAATGGTGTGCCTGCCGCAAACATGGTTTGCAAGGTGCGGGCGTAGCGAGCTATAGCTGCTTTTTCCATAATAGGGCCAATGATTGCCATTTTCAGCATTAAACGGTCTAAAAACTCACGCATCTTTTTAGAACGTTTTTTGAAATAAAAGAAGACATAGAGAGCAATACCGATAGATCCAAAGAGTGCCCACCACCATTCTTGCAAAAATTTAGAAAGGTCAACCACCAGTTGTGTAGGAGCAGGGAGAGCTGCACCAAAACCACTGAACATATCGTCAAATACTGGAATGACAAAAAGCAATAAAATGGTTACCACAACAATAGCAACTACGATGACAGCAATAGGGTAGCCCATGGCTTTTTTGATTTTTGCTTTCAGTGCTTCAGTTTTTTCTTTATAAGTCGCAATTTTATCTAAAATACCATCTAAAATACCCGCATGTTCACCCGCTTGTATTAAGTTACAATATAAATCATCAAAGAGTAGAGGGTATTTTTTTAATGCTTCAGTGAGGGAATTACCACCCTCAACTTCGGCTTTGAGTCCCATAATCATTTCTTGCATGGCGAAGTTATCATGGCCATTGCCAACGATTTCAAATGATTGTACCAGCGGTACACCTGCTTTCATCATAGTGGCCAGTTGCCGTGAGAAAATGGCAATATCTAATGGCGTAATAGGTTTTCTTTTTGGCCCACCTAGTCCAAACAATGGCTTGGGCTTGGGCTTAAGTTTAAGCACGTTGATTCCCTCACGCCTAAGCTGAGCCTTGGCTAAAGCAGTGTTCTTTGCCTGTACTTCACCTTTTTTTCGATTGCCGTTTCTATCAGCACCCTCCCAAATAAAAAGTGGAGCTACTTTCTCTTTAGTCGCCATTATAAATCCTTAATTATAAAAAATTTGATTTTTATTTTAGCTCTTAATCTTTCGTTACCCGGTTTATTTCTTCTAAACTGGTGGTTCCGTCCATCACTTTCTTTAGTCCCGATTCTCTTAGATCAGGAATTTTTTCTTTTTTAGCTTGATCGGCAAGGTTCATTGCATTACCACCTTCCATGATAATCTTACCCATTGCTTCAGAAATTTTCATGACTTGATAAATTCCGACTCGGCCTTTATAACCTGCATTACAACTGGAGCAACCAACCGGTTTGTAGACGGTAAAGCTATTTTCCACATTCTCTTCTGTAAAGCCTTCTTCTAATAACGCCTCTTTGGGTACTTCATGCGGTTGTTTGCAGTTGTCGCATAAGCGACGGGCTAAACGCTGAGCAATAATCAGGCTGACAGCCGAAGCAATATTGTAGGGTGGAACACCCATATTCATTAAACGTCCCAGTGTTTGGGGGCATCATTAGTGTGCAATGTTGATAATACCATATGGCCTGTTTGAGCGGCCTTAATCGCAATTTCTGCTGTTTCTAAATCTCGAATTTCCCCAACCATGACAATATCGGGATCTTGGCGAAGAAAAGAGCGTAATGCCGCAGCAAAAGTAAGCCCTGTTTTGGGGTTGACGTTAACCTGGTTGACGCCAGGTAAATTGATTTCAGCAGGATCTTCAGCGGTTGATATATTGACCCCTTCAGTATTTAATATATTGAGTCCAGTGTAGAGGGAAACTGTTTTACCAGACCCGGTTGGTCCAGTGACCAAAATCATACCTTGAGGCTTTGATAATGCATCCATGTAAAGTTCTTTTTGAAACTTTTCATAGCCCAGCGCATCGATACCTAATTGAGCGCTACTGGGATCCAGTATTCGTAAAACCGCTTTTTCACCGAATAAGGTTGGGCAGGTACTGACACGAAAATCGATGGCTCGGCTTTTGGATATTTTCATGCGCATACGGCCATCCTGAGGGATTCGGCGTTCTGAAATATCTAATCGTGATAACACTTTAATACGGGCCAGAATACGAGGTGTTAGACTAACAGGTGGTTTGGCGACTTCTTCAAGAATGCCATCTATTCTTAAGCGTACCCGAAAAAATTTCTCATAGGGCTCAAAATGAATATCGGAAGCACCCTTATTGATTGCATCCAATAAAATTTTATTAACAAATTTGACAACAGGTGCATCATCTTTACCATCACCTGCACTGTTTTCTTCTTTTTCAGTATCTTCGTAGTCAAGCCCTTCTAAGTCGTCATCATCAAAATCAGACATGTTCATGGCTTCATCTGCTTCAGATAAAGCCTTGGTGATGGCAATTTCAAGCTTGTCTGCTTCGACGAGTATGGCCTCAGTGCTTAAGCCAGATTGAAACTTGATTTCGTCAAGCGCTGCAATATTGGTTGGATCTGCAACAGCAACAAATAATCGAGTTCCTCTTTTATAGAGAGGAAGAGCATGGTGCTTAGTAATTAAATCTTCTTTAATGACACTGACAGTATTCTTATCAAGCTCTATGACACTGATATCAAGAATGGGCGTGCCAAATTCGGTAGAAGCAATTGTGGCAATATCAATGGCTTTAACTAAGTTCTTTATGGTTACATATTGAACAAAAGGAAGTTTTTCCTTTTTTGATGCTTGAATAGCCTCCAGAGCTTCTTCCTCATTGAGAAAGTTTTGCATGACGAGTTGTCGTGCCAAACCGGTTAGTTGAGTTGTTTGTTGTGCGAGTACCATAATTGCCTGTTATTAAGAAGATTTAGTAAAGAGTGACATACTATACTAATACATTCTAGTACGAACTTTAATTATAGCCAAAAAATTATTGTTTTTTCTAAAGAAAATGGTAAAAATGAGATATATTTCAACAAAATCACAAGTATTGCACTATAATTTTTAAAATGTATGAATATATACGTGATATAAAGTACTTCTAAGCTATCCTAATTTGCAGAGTCTGTCTAAATTATAAAACTAATCACCTTGGATAGTTGATTAAACGATGAAAAGAAGTAATTATATTTGATAAACATGGGTTGATGCTTAAATTGCACGGTAAACAATAATATGAGGAATGGCTACTGCATATGAAGAAAATTAAATGCGCAATCGTTGGCGTTGGCCGCATTTCGCTCAAGCATTTTGATGCTATTGAACAACATAAGGATTCGCTTGAATTGGTGGCTATTTGTGATACTAACCAGGAAGCTAGAGAGCGGATTGCATTAGAACAAAATTGTATGGCATTTAAAACGCTAGCTGAGCTATTGGCAAATAATGATGCGCAATTAATTATTCTATGTACACCCAGTGGATTACATGCTTGTCAAACAATTCTTTGTGCAGAATCTGGACGACATGTTATGACAGAAAAACCAATGGCAACCCGATGGCAAGATGGTTTGAATATGGTGAAAGCTTGTGATGTTGCTGGTGTAGAACTTTTTGTGGTTAAGCAAAATCGCCGCAATTCAACCCTACAGTTACTGAAGAAGGCAATAACAAAAAAGCGCTTTGGGAAAATTTATATGGTTCAAGTCAATGTTTTTTGGACTCGACCCCAAGAATACTATGATCAGGCAAAATGGAGAGGAACCTGGGAGTTTGATGGTGGGGCTTTAATGAATCAGGCGAGCCATTATATTGACTTACTGGATTGGTTAATTGGTCCGGTAAAAAGCGTGCAATCAATGATAGGAACTCTGGCAAGAGATATTGAAGTTGAAGATACTGCTGTGATGAATATTAAATGGCGTTCGGGGGCATTGGGTTCGGTCAGTGTGACTATGCTAACTTACCCCCAAAATCTGGAAGGTTCAATTACGATTATTGGTGAAAAAGGAACCGTTAAAGTGGGGGGAGTCGCCGTTAATGAAATTGAGCGCTGGGATTTTGAAGAGTCAGATCCGGATGATAAAAAAGTCAAAGAAGCCAGCTATGAAACGACATCCGTTTACGGCTTTGGACATCCACTCTATTATAAAAATGTAGTGGATACCCTGAATGGTGGTGCAAGAGCCGAAACTGATGGAAGAGAAGGTTTAAGATCGTTGGAATTATTAATAGCATCTTATCTTTCGGCTAGGGATGGAAAAAAAGTGTCTTTACCTTTGGAATATTAGCTAATAACAATGGACTATTTTTCTCATCCTAGCGCAATTATTGACGATGGTGCTCGAATTGGCAAGCAAACACGAATCTGGCACTGGGTGCATGTTAGTGCTGGGGCTGAAATTGGGAAGCATTGTTCATTAGGGCAAAATGTTTTTATAGGGAGTCAAGTAAAGATTGGCAATAATGTAAAAATACAAAATAATGTCTCTGTTTATGATAACGTAACATTAGAAGAAAATGTTTTTTGTGGACCGAGTATGGTTTTTACTAATGTTTATAATCCACGTGCAGCGATTAAAAGAAAGTTAGAGTATAGAGAAACCTTGGTCAAAAGAGGTGCAACTTTAGGCGCAAATTGTACTATCGTATGCGGTGTAATTATTGGTGAATATGCATTCATTGGTGCTGGTGCTGTGGTGAATAAAGATGTCTTGAATTATGCGCTGATGGTTGGTGTGCCCGCAAGACAAATTGGTTGGATGAGTGAATATGGTGAGCAATTGGAACTTCCGTTAATAGGTGAGGCACAAATACGTTGCCCACACAGCGGTAAAATATATCGACTGAAAAATGATAACTTGACCGCTATTTGAATTATGGTATTCGAAGATAAACGAGGTGAAACATGCAAATATTAATTGATATCAATGATGAACACCCTGTAAAAAAACTTTCTTTTCTGGATGAATTTAAAAATAGTGGAATAATGATTAAACGAACATCAGAGCAAAGTTTACATGTGAGGGGGTATTCTGAAGAGTATCTGAAACAACATTGGCGGAAGTTAATTATGACCCATGAAACCCCAGAAACTGATGATGATGAATTATCCAATGCCTATATAGATTATTTGAATGAAAAAAATTCTTTTTGATATTAACATCGTTCTTGATTATTACAGTATAACAAGGCGTAAGAAATATCCTGAGTCAATTAAAGCTTATGAACTGGCATTGGAACGAGATGATGTTTACCCTTATATATCAACCTCAGCGATTTCTAATATTGAATTTTTAAAACATGGCGTGTTAAAAAGAGAAAAACCAGAATTTACCTTTAAAGAAAGAAAAATTATTATCATTGAGATGATAAAAGAAATCCTCAAGTACTTTAAACTCGCAAGTACACCTTCTTATATTGTTTTTGACTATGATGATATAGAAAACTCCCAGATAATAGCTTCTGCAAACGCAATTGATGCGCAAGTCGTTACAAGAGATAAAGCTATGTTAGCAAAGTATCAGAATGTTGCTATAACACCTCAAATTTTTTTGGCTCAAGTTAAAAAACAAACACAAAAAATCGATTTTGCTAATCTAAAAAAACAGTACTATGATCTTCAACCACAGATAGCAAAACAAATGGATGATGTATTAAATGCAACATCATTTATTATGGGTGATAAAATCATACAATTGGAAAGTGAACTACAGGAGTTCACCCAAGCCAAGCATGCAATTACCTGCTCCAGCGGTACAGATGCGTTATTACTTGCTATGATGGCTATGGATGTTCGTCCTGGAGATGAAATTATAACCACTCCTTTTACTTTTATTGCTACGGCAGAAACGATTGCCCTAATGAAAGCTATTCCAGTTTTTATTGATATTGAAGAAGACACACTTAATATTGATGCTACAAAAATTGTAGCGGCTATTACTGATAAAACCAAAGCCATTATGCCCGTCAGTATCTATGGACAACCATCAGACATGGACGAAATCAATGGGATTGCAAAAAAATATAATTTAAAAGTCATTATAGATGGTGCACAATCCTTTGGTGCTACTTACAAAAAACAAATGGAAGTACATCACTGTGATATTTATACGACTAGTTTTTTTCCAGCTAAACCGCTAGGTTGCTATGGAGATGGTGGTGCCGTATTTACTAATAATGATGATTATGCAGAAAAAATAAAAAAATTACGTATACATGGTCAGAGTAAACGCTATCATCATCAATACATTGGGATGGGGGGGAGATTTGACACCCTTCAGGCTGCTGTATTATTAGTTAAACTGCCACTTTATGCAAAGGAAATAACGCTACGCCAAAACGTAGCTGAATCTTATTGTAAAAAATTAAGTGTGCAAACATCGTCATTAATCATACCAATGATTAAAAATGATAGAACCTCAGTTTGGGCGCAATATACAATAAGGACACCTGAGCGTGATAACCTTCAAGAAAAACTCAAACAACACGGGATACCAACTGCCATTCATTATCCTATGCCTTTGCATCAACAAAAATGCTTCCAATATTTAAATCAGAAAACGAGTTTGAAAATTGCAGAAAAAGTTGTAAAAGAGGTTGTGAGTTTGCCCATGAATCCATATGTCACTGAAACAGAACAGGAAAGAATTGCTCATGTTATCTGCCAGTAAATAATACCCTTACTGGATTATTTCCCCTTGTGCCTATTTTGTTAACGATTTTTAACTGATTTTTCATGAGGCGTGATAAAGACATAATGAACATACTCAGTGCAAAGCCATAGTTCATTAAATCTATTTTAGTTAGAATCGTGAAATAATACTCATTGAACTCATTAATTATTTGGTAATGATAATTTGGTTAAAGAAATACAGTGCTGTCATGAGGACTCGAAGGGGTTTTTAAAAGGAGGCTTACTTTTCAATAAGTATTATAAACTCATATTTTTTCTGAATTTGCAAAATTCAAATTTCTAGATGGCTGTTAATCTTGAAAGTATTAAATTAGGTAAAGTAAATCTAATGTTTTTTAAAAATGTTTTAACATTAATGGCTGGGTCGAGCATTGCTCAGGCGTTACCAATTGCAATTAGTCCAATATTGACGCGGATTTATACACCAGATGAATTTGGAATATTTGCTCTTTACTTAAGCATAGTCACGGTCATATCAACAGTAGTAACAGGACGATATGAATTAGCTATATTATTACCAAAAAAAACAGAAGATGCTAATAATATACTTATAATGTCAATTTTGATTAGTTTTTTTGTTAGCTTTATGCTCGTTCTTATTGTATTTAAATTTGACGAGAAAATAATAAAATTAATCGGCAATCCAGAACTTAAAAATTGGCTCTATTTTATACCATTGGCTATTTTTTTAAATGGAGTGTATCAAAATTTAATATGTTGGAATAATAGAAATAAAGAATATAAACGATTAGCAATTAACAATGTAATTCAAAGTTCTACAACTGCTACAACCAATCTTGGCCTGGGGGCTTTGGGGTGGGGTAGTGGTGGTCTCATTTTAGGAAGTGTGATTGGTCGAAGTGTAGTTGTTTTATTGTTAGGAAAGGTGGTTTTTAAAAATATAAATTTATCTTTTAATAAAACAAGAAAATTAAAATTACTTGCTTTGATGAGAAGATATAATGAGTTTCCAAAAATAAATTCGTTGCATGCTTTGTTGAATGTTTTTTCGACACAATTACCATTTTTTCTGATAAGTTATTTTTTTTATAATACTGTTACAGGGTTTTATGCATTAATGAACAGAGTTCTAATGACTCCTATCAATATTGTTTCCGGATCATTTGGACAAGTTTTTTTTCAGGAGATGAGTCATTTGTATGTTGAAAAAAATACAAATGAGATGATTTTTTTTAAAAAAATCATGTTTAGATTGCTGGTATGGTCATTACCTTTTTTTGTAATTTTTTTTATATATTCTAAAGATCTTTTTTCATTTGTTTTTGGTGAAAATTGGTCGATAACAGGTGAATATGCACAAATTTTATTACCGATGCTATATCTTAGATTTACTGGATCGGTTATGTCATCCGTAGTAATCATATATGATGAACAAAAAAAGCATTAACTCTGGAGGTCATTCATACAACATTAAGGTTTTCTTCTCTACTTGTTGGGGGGCTTTTGAATGATATTGTTTTAGGTTTGACTTTGTTTTCTGCTGTTAGTTCGTGTATGACAACTTATAGACTTTTTTGGTATTATGAAATAGTAAAAGGTAGAAAAATTGAAATATAAAATTTTTGGAAAAAATATAGAAATAAATGTTGATAAACGGTTGATAAAAGAAATTTTAAAAAAAGAATTGATGGGATATAAAAAGTCAGATGAAAATGATAGTGTAGATGTGGAGATTAATTTCACTGATAACTTTCCTTCTGAAAAAAGCTTTTTAAATAGTCCCACAATACATAAAAGCTTTTCAAATGGATTTATAGCATATTATGGTAGCAATAGAATTCTATATCAAAAAAATAAAATTTTAAAAATATATATTTCTATTAGTGAAAAAGGTGGTTTTTTTCATAAATTTTTAAGTATGGGATATAGATTGAATTATGAAAATGTAGGACAAATTTTACATGAATTGGTGTTGGTTCCAATAAGTTTTTTTGATAAGACAAGTGCATTAATACATGCATCAACCATGAAGAAAAAAGGTCAAAATAGGGTGGTGATGTTTGGTGGTACAGGGGGTGTTGGAAAGACATCATTAGAAATTCTTTTATGCCGTGAATTGGGGTATAGTTTTATTTCAGATGATATTGCGGTAATTTCTAACAATACTAAAGTTTACCCAAACTTATCTTACCCAAAAATATATGCTTATAATACAGTATGTAATGATAGTGTTGAAAAGGATTTATTCAAAAATAGGGGGTGGGTTGATAAGTTTCAATGGTTTTTTATGAAAAAATATAAGGGGGAAAGTAAAGTTAGGAGAGCTATAGCTCCGAATGATTTTTTTTATTCTGTTGAAACAATGGAAAACAATGCCAGTGAATATTATATTTTATATAAAACAAACACAATAAACTCAATCGAAATTGAGGTCGTTAATGCCAAAATTGCAGCAAGGCTAACACTGAATATTATCAAAAATGAATATCACAGTGTTTATCAACATATCTTATGGTATGAAAATAATTGTCAATTAATGAAATTTGAACCGATTATAACAATGAAAGAAATTGATGAAAAATTTATAAAAATATACCAAGTGTTTTTTAATACAGTTGATTGTTATTGCGTAAAAATTCCTATCGATAAGAGTCATGATGAATTTCTAATGCAGATGAAAAAAAAGTATAAGTAATGAAGAAGATTGTATTAATAACATCACAATTTCCTTGTCAGGGAGGTGAACAGTTCTTAGAGACAGAAATAAAATATTATTGTGAGTCTAAGTCTGTTTCTTATACAATTTTACCTTTATCAAAGAATGCATTTGTTAGAAAAATACCAGAACATATAGATGCAAATAATGCTTTTATTTGTCAATCATGGAAGAGAATGAAGTTTTATTTTTTTTTTAAATCATTGTTTAGAACTGTACTTTATAAAGAATTATATAAAGAAAAAATAAATTTAAGAAAATTAAAAATATTATTTTCATCAATAACTTTCTATCAGTATTATTATGAAGTAATGAGAAGTTTTTTACGGAAGTCGGATAAGTCAATTGATATTATCTTTTATACTTATTGGAATAATGAAGTGACCTATGCACTTGAAAGCCTTAAAAATGAATTTGATTTTAAATTAATTAGTAGAATTCATGGAATTGATTTATATAAGGAAAGACGGTCTCTGGGATATATGCCGTTAAAAAAACAATTTAATAAAAATATTGATGCTCTTTATGTTGTGACAAGAAAAGCTATAGAATATTTAATAGATAATTACAATGTTGATAAAAGTATAATAAAGTGTGGTTATCTTGGAGTAAATGATTTTCATATTAAAACTCTGCCTACTGATAGCAGTAAGTTTCATATGGTGACTTGTTCAGCTTTAAAAGAAGTAAAGCGTATAGATAAAATTATAGACGTTTTATATATCTTATCGAAAAAATTTAAAAATATAAAATTTATCTGGACACATATAGGTGAAGGAGAACTTTACGATAATCTAAAAATAAAAGCTAGAAAAAAACTTGGTGAAAAACAAAATGTTGACTTTGATTTTTTGGGGGGACTTGATAATGTTAAAGTTTATGACTTTTATAAAAAAAATAAAATCGATGTATTTGTTAATGTGAGTGAGTCTGAGGGTGTCCCTGTTTCTATAATGGAAGCTATGAGTTGCAGCATTCCTATTGTTGCTCCTAATGTTGGTGGGATATCAGATATGATTGTAAATAATGAAAGTGGATTCCTATTAAGCAATGTTTGTACAATAGATGAAGTTTGTAATAGTTTGGAAAACATATCTTTTTTTAAAAATACTAAAACAAGAATGAACTCGCATTATATTTTCTTAGAAAAATATAATGCAAAAAAAAATTATACACGATTTATACAAAATATAAATATAATTTAATTAAAATATGCTTCTCACAGAGATATAAATTAGAAATTAAGAGACTTTTTTGATAAATGAAAATAATATACATTGTTGAGTTAGATGCATATAGTGATAGTGGTGTTCTTAGAAAAGTAGTTTCTCAACTAAGTTGCTGGAAAAAACTGGAGAATGATTGTGAAATGTTATTGGTCTCAAAGCCACCCAGTAAGAAATCATTACTAGTTTCATATTTGGAGTCAAAAAGTATTTATATTTTCTATAGTGGATTATTAGCAAAGCTTAGCTCGGTTTTTGGAGGAAAATATGTTTATTTTAATAAAATATTAGTTTCAATAAAAATATTGCTAAAAGTATTGCGATTTAAACCTGATATTATTTATTATCGATTTGGAATATGGTTTCCGGGACAGTTAATTAGATTTCTTAATGTACCTCTGGTGGTAGAAATAAATTCAGATGATATTGAGGAATCTCTATTATATAGTGATATAACGCGATTTTTACATTTAAGAAGTAGAAGTATGCTGTTGAAACGGGCAAATGGTTTTTGTTGTGTTACGAGAGAGCTTAGACATAAAATTCCACCAAAGGATGGGGTGTCAGTTGCTATCTCAAATGGTATAGATTTATCGGCAATAACTGCTGTGAAAGTTGAGAATAGTATAAGAACTCAAATAATATTTGTCGGAAATTCAAGCTGCCCATGGCATGGTGTTGAAAAAATCGTATACCTTGCCTCTGTATTGGATGATTGTGATTTTCATATTGTAGGCCCAGAATTAAATAAATTTAATAAATTGTCAAAAAATATAACATTTTATGGGTTTTTAAATAACAAATGTTTGGCTGAGCTATATTCTAAGATGAATATAGCAATCGGTACACTGTCATTGCATAAAAAAAATATGAAAGAAGCTTCTGCTTTGAAAGTAAGAGAATATGTTGCTTATGGTTTGCCTGTTATCCTTGGTTATATTGACTCTGATTTAGATGGCTGTGATTTTATTTTGAATGTTGGAAATTATGAACGTAATATTCATGATAATTTAAAGAAAATAAAAGAATTTATAAGGTTTTGGAAAGATAAAGAAATTAAATATGATATGAAACATATCGACATGTATAATAAAGAGTAACTTCTCAATAAGTCTGTGCATTTAAACAGCACAAACTTTACCTTTCAGCAACTCAGGCAGATATGGGATCAAATTTCTCTTGCTGATCCGGTCATTAATAAAATCCCAGAATGAAATTCCTTGTTTCAAACAAGTTTTCTTTAAACTGACAAAGGTATCTCTGCAAAGTTGCCCATCCTTTGAGCGTGTACTACCACTAATTTTACGCTTAATAACATATTCTCGAATATCATTTTCACTCAAATTATTATGAAGAGGAATATCAGGCCGTTCCAATACCAGCAGTAATTCTGTTTTATTTCTTGCCAATCGTTTCAGTGCCTGATTCAACGTTTCAAAGCTTGTTTTAGTCCGGCACAATTCATCAAAATGTTCAGCAATCGCTGACTTCAACGGATCATCTGGCTCAAGTTTATATTGTTTGAGATCATAAAATAGTTCCCAAATCTGAGTATGTACCCAGTTCAGTTCTTTATCATGTCGCTCATTGAGTGGTAGTATCCGCTGAAACACTCTGTCTGCATGTATCCAACATAATGCGTGCAACAAAATATCAAATTGTCCTGCATCATCACTCACAATCACCAAATCACTTGGAAAGCCACTGTTAATTAATGCCCCCAGTAAAGCGCCTTCTGTGGCAATGCGAACATGCCGTTGTGTTATGATACTATTGTTCTGCAGATAGTATTTCCAGGCTTCTTCATTATCAAAGCAAGTCTGATGACTTTGTTCAATAACGCTCAATGGCTTGTGAGGTAATTTTTCTGCTCTCATATAATCAAGTGCTGCATCGTTGAGCGTATAATCAACAGCAGCACCTCGTAACAATTGTAGAAAATTAATCCGGCTCTTATATCGAGTACTTGAAAACCAGGCAAAGGTTTCATTGCCAACGTGAGTACAATAACCATTCTTTCCATCATGACGACTACCCGTATCATCAACATGGATATAAGTACTATTGTTGATACCGGCAGTTAGCAATGTATTTTTTCAGTATGAAAATGGTCTTTGTCATGGATTAAAATCTCATTGATCTGACCCGTTGAAATATCAAAACCTAATTCTGTTAATTGTTGTATTATCAATGGCTGAGTCACTCTCTGGTGATAATATTGATAAACGATATAACTCTGTAATGTATGGCCAAAATGTCCTATATGTGTATCAAAGCTCAATTTTCCTATACAGGTATCACCATCGGGTGTTTTATAGCGAGCCAATCGATAACGAGTATTGAAAGGCTTAATCAGCAGCTCCTGAACAAAATAATCCTGATACCCTAAAAACGTGAATGTTCTGGCAGGTTATCTGGTTTGATAACGGTGGTTTTATGAATAGCCAATTTCTTCTTTCGTTTACGACTTTTACTAGTCCCATTTCCTGAGTTGTTTTTCTTGCTTCCTGAATGACCTGTCGGATTATCATTGTCATCATCCTTTGGCAATTTACTGGCTCTTATTTTAGGCTTTGGAGGTAGCTTTTTAAGCTTAGCAACTTCTGTTTTAAGGGCATCGATTTCAACCTGTTGGTTTTGAATGATTTCCTGTTGTTGCTCCATGAAAGCAAGGAGTAATCGGACTACCGGTGTCTTTTCTTCTTCAGGTATCTCTGGAATTGGAGGTAATTTTTTCACTATAATCAATACAGGTTGTTTTCAATAAAACAATTGTATCATGGCTTTTAAGGCTCTTTAGTTTGCCCTGTGTTGATCAAACTCCCTCTCAGTTAAGATAATATTCAAAAATATTCTATTTCGATCTGAGACAGATCGACAGGATCATTTATAGGGATAAATTACATGGGGCAGTGAAAATGCAATTTTTGTCCTCTAAAATGCTGTCAAGACTTTTTTTGTTTTTATTTCAAGTTTTGCACAGACTTATTGAGAAGTTACAATAAAGAGAGTCAACGTATTGATTTTTTTAAAGAAATTATAGAATCAAGAAGCTTGCATACATAGCAAAAAAAAGTACCAAAGATGATAGCTAATAAAAAAAAAAATGTTGATGTCTTTATCTTTACAAATAATTTCCCTTTTAAACCCGGTGAAAATTTTTTGGATTTAGAAATAACGCATCTTTCTAAATGTTTTAATACAATCACACTATTCCCATTTAAAAAATCAGAGCGTTTGTATAAAATTCCTGAAAATGCATCTTATACTGATGACTTAATTAATGCGAATCCTTTTCTTTTGCTATTAGCTTTTATAAAAATGTTTTTTCGAGGCTATTTTATAAAGAATTACTCTTGTTAAGAAGAAAATATTTCTTAACAAATTTATATAAATCAATTGTGTTTTTTACTAAAGCAATCTTTATAAAAGAACGATTAAAAAAATCATTGTTTCTAGGAGTGTTTCCTTAGATTCGACTCTCTTTTATACTTATTGGTGTACTTCCGCCTCTTTAGGTTTATGTCTTCTAAAAAATGAATTTCCAAATATCAAAGTGGTTTCTAGAATTCATGGCTATGATTTATATGATTATCAACATAAAACAAATTATATTCCTTTTCAAAAAGCTACGCTGGAAATGATAGATCGATTATACTATGTTTCATATGATGGATATGAGCTGTGTTTCATATGATGGATATGAGCATTTAACTGATAAGTTTTACATGGATATTCCTGGCCTCCGCAAGAAATTATTTGTTATTAAACTGGGTACTATAACAAATAATTCTAAAAATCAGTATCATGTTCAAGCATTATTCCTTTAAAGAGGCTTGACTTGATAGTTGATGCATTATCTGAGTTAAATGATATAAAAGAAGAAATCGAATGGCATCATTTTGGAAGCGGTTCAGAAATGCGTGTTATTGAAGATGGCTTATGTAAAATAAATAATGTTAATATTAATGTCTTTTTTAATGGGCATTTGGAGAATGAAAAAATTCTAGAACGATATCAATTGGATAAGTTTAATCTCTTTGTTAACGTAAGCGATAGCGAAGGAATCCCTGTCTCCATAATGGAAGCTATGAGTTTTGGCATTCCTTGTCTTGCTAGAAACGTCGGGGGTATTTCAGAAATCATAAATTCTGAAAATGGATATTTATTGGAAAATGAAATTGATGCCAAATATCTTTCGAACGTATTGAAAGAAATAATTTTTTCAAGAGAAAAATTAAATATTAAAAGTTTTAATGCATTTAAAACTTGGGAAAAACATTTTAATGCAGACATTAATTTCCCACTTTTTTCCAAGTCATTATTAGATTTTATTTTATCTTTTAAGGCTTAATTAAAAAAATAGGAGTTAAACTTTTAACTTATGTGCGGCTTGACAGCAATTATTGCTACAAACTCAGTAAATATAAATGAATTAATTTCTATGAATGATACTATTATTCATAGAGGTCCTGATGATGAAGGCTTTTTTTTAAAATCTTTTTCTTCTGATTTATCAATGACTTTTTCGAGAGATAAACATGATTTTAAGCATTATGATGAAGAATCTTACAAACAGTTTAATGTTGGTTTAGGGCATAGACGCTTATCTATTCTTGATTTGACATCTGCCGGGCATCAACCGATGACTTCGCATGATAACAATTTGACAATAATTTTTAATGGTGAAATATATAACTACAAGGCATTACGTGTCTTATTAAATAAAGAAGGATTTATTTTCAAGACTCAAACTGATACGGAGGTTATTTTAAATGCATGGTCTTTTTGGGGGGAATCTTGCCTCTCCAAGCTTGAAGGAATGTTTAGTATTATCATTTTTAATAATAAAACTAATACTCTTTATGCTATTCGTGATCGCTTTGGAATAAAACCTCTTTATTACTTTCAAAATGATAGAGGCATATATTTTGCTTCAGAAATAAAACAATTTATGGCTATAAATACATGGAAAGCAACGCAAAATTATCAAATTGTTTATGATTTTTTAAACTGGTCACTAATTGATCACACGAATGAAACTTTTTTTAAAGGTGTATACCAGGTTCTTCCCGGAGAAATACTTAAACTTACTATATCAAATAAAAAAATTAATACTTTGAGAAAAATGTGGTACAGCTTATCATTTAGTTTACCTTTTTTAGAATATAATGATGAAAAAAATAGCTATAAGGATTTATTTGTCAATTCTGTTAGTATGCATTTACAAGCTGATGTTTCAGTAGGTTCTTGCCTCTCTGGAGGAATTGATTCATCCTCAATTGTGGGTGTTATTAATAGTTTGAAAAAAAACAATCAAACTCAAAAAACTTTTTCTGCATTATCCCATGATCCACGGATTGACGAGTCAAAATGGATTGATTGCGTTGTAAAGGCTCAGAGTTTAGATGCATATTTCATTACACCAACTGCTAGTTTATTGGAAAACTCTTTAAATGAGCTCACCTATTCACAAGATGAACCCTTTCGTTCAACAAGTACATTTGCACAGTGGTGTGTTTTCAAGTTAGCTCATGAACAAGGAGTTAAAGTGATGATTGATGGTCAAGGGGCTGATGAACAATTAGGAGGCTATGCCTCCTTTTGGGGCGTTTTACTTGCAGAAAAGATTTGTAAGGGGCATTGGAGTGATTTTTCAGAGGAATATAAAGCTATTCTAAAAAATTCGGGCTTATCATATTTTTCTTTGTTTCAACGGGTTGTTAATCCATTTGTAAAAGGTCGTTTTAGTGGTATCATTCGAAACATTATTACGGATAATAAAATAACACCCCCATGGTTTGATTTTAAAGAATCACTGGTTGATAAACGAGATCCTTTTTTGTTGCTAAATTCTCGTACGTCTTCTTTTCAACAATTTAGTATAGCTCAAACTAAATCTATTAATTTACAATCATTATTACACTTAGAAGACCGAAACTCTATGGCTCATTCTGTTGAGGCAAGAGTCCCTTTTTTGGATCATAATTTAGTGGAAAAAAGTCTTTCTCTACCAACAGAGTATAAATTCAAACAAGGGGTGTCTAAACGTATTTTGAGAGATGCAATGAAAAACTATATTCCTGAAAAAATTTACAATCTATAGTGGACCCCGAAAACTGGACAATAGGTTAAGATATAAGAGCTAACCTAACGGGGAACAAAAAAATGAGCACAAAAAGAAAAACATTCAACAACAAATTTAAAGCAAAAGTAGCCATTGAGGCTTTGAAAGGTCAAAAACAGTCGCAGAAATTGCGTCAGAATTTGAAGTGCACACCACCCAGGTCAATAGCTGGAAAAAGCAGATGCTTGATGGTGCAGCCGATACTTTTTCAAAAAAATTAGAGAATAAAGATGCTGAACATGAAAAGGAAAAAGAACACCTGTACAGCCAAATAGGTCAACTAAAAGTAGAGGCTGACTGGCTGTCAAAAAAGTTGAAGATGTTCAACTGAGTAGAGCAGAAAAGCGGTGTTGCATAGAAAAGAGCACCCTCAGTTGAGCATCAAAAACAATGTGAGCTTATCGGCCTGAACCGTTCAAGCTATTACTATCAACCTAAAAAGCCTCTGCAAAATAAAGATTTAACATTAATGAATTTGATTGATGAGTTGTACATAAAACATCCATTCTATGGCAGTCGTCAAATTCGTAATGCATTAAGATTGAAATGTTATAAAATTAATCGTAAAAAGTTCAACGGCTTATGCGGATCATGGGATTGGTTTCAGTGGCACCAAAACCCAATACCAGCAAGCCTTGCAAAGTAAATAACCTCTATCCATATTTGCTCAAAGGAATTGATATTAATAGGAATAACCAGGTTTGGTGCACAGATATCACGTATTTACGGATGCCACATGGATTTGTCTACCTAAGTGCTGTTATGGACTGGAGTAGCCGTTTTGTGCTGTCCTGGGAAGTGTCAACCAGCATGGAAGAAAGCTTTTGTATCAGTAGTCTGGAAACAGCACTGCGACGATATGGAAAGCCAGAAATCTTCAATACGGATCAAGGTGCTCAATATACTAGCAGAGCATTTACAGGTGTTCTAAAGGCCAATGATATAAAAATCAGCATGGACGGCAAAGGCAGAGCAATGGATAACATTATGATTGAACGACTCTGGCGAAGTGTAAAATATGAGGAAATTTACCTCAAGGATTACCAAAGTATTGATGAGCTAAAGAGCTCATTAAAGGAATATTTTGAGTTTTACAACCATGAACGACCACACAGTACACACGGTGGAAAAACGCCTGCAGAGATCTATGGCGTGATGAAAGAAGTTGTTCCAGACTTAAAACGGGCAGCATGATGAGAGGATAATCAACTTTACTGGCAACCGCCTTGTCCACATATCCACAGGCCAAGCCAGTAGCCCTGAGATATATCGCAAGCGTCTCTGGACTACTGGCAGACCTGTGGATATGTGGATAAGACTAATACTATAAATAACCAACAGAATTATATCTTAATATTTGAGAAAGCTGTCTTGACAATGGGGTCCACTGTAATCGTCATGATAAGATAGGTTTTTCCACCGCCGAAGAGATTTGGATGAAGTCAGAAGCTAAAGATTTTTTTTTACAAATGATAACGCAGGCAATAGAGCATCCATCATCTGTAGTAAATAGTAATATTCGTTCTAATATGAATGATATTTTTTCTGGAAAAAAGAGTTTTTCTCAATTGCCCTGGAAAATTATTAGTTATGGAAATTGGTTGAAATGTTTTAATGTTAGCTCATAAACCTGTAAAAGTTTGCTTAATTGGTGGGTCTGGTAGGTCAGGGACAACGATAGTATCAAAGATGTTTGCTAAGCATCCAGATTTAACGGACGTTCCCGAATGGCGTTTTTTAATCGATCCTGATGGCATAATTGATTTTCTCAACAATTCTGATTTTTGGTCGCCTTATCATTATGATGTTTATATTAAACGCTTAAATGCTTTATTGCTTAAAACTGCTAAATCTTCCTGGTATGATAAATTATTACGTTATATAGACGAACAGATATTTATAAAAACTCACTTTAAATTTAAAGTTACAGCAGCATATTCGGGGGTTTCTGTTTCTAAGATATCACCACAATTTTTGTTTCATGTTGAAAATTTAATTACACAACTTAATCAATTTCAATATAAAGCACGTTGGATTGGATTGGAACGTGGGGGAACACAAGGAATGTATTATCACTCTCATTTTAATAGGGATAAATTAATTAAAATTTTGAGAGTGTTTTTATTACAAGTTATGCAAGATGTTAACGCTAGGCAAAATAAATTATATTATCTTGAAAAAAATACATGGAATATCCTTTGGTTTGATAAAATTCTTGAAATATTACCTGAAGCAAGAATGTTGTATATTTATCGAGATCCAAGAGATGTTGTAGCATCTTTTATTAATCAGACTTGGATGCCATCCACTGCAGAGAAATGTGCTTTAATATACAGAGATTTATTTCTTAAATGGAAACAAATAAAGTTGAATATACCATCGAACTCTTTTTTTGAATGTTCTTTGGAAAATTTAGTGGAAAACACTGAATTAACCACTCGAGAAATATGCAATTTTTGGGGAATCAAATACCATTCACAACTCATTAACATTGACCTTTCGCATTCTCACTCTGGACGTTGGAGAAATGACTTTTCTCAAGAGGACCTTGTAAAAGTTGAAGCAATACTGGAAGAACCCTTAATTGAATTAAATTATAAATGATGAAAAATGGCTCTGTATGTTGTGCTCAGTTAGCACTACCGTTATGCAATGTTTTATTTGAAGTGTTAAATAATTCAATTGTTACAAAAAAAAATTATAGTGATAAAAACGGTCAGTGGAGCTTTTCTGAATTAAACTCCAACGATATTATTTATGTTTCATTACCAGGATTTATATCTAAAAAATATTCTTATCATTCATTGCCAAAAAAAATACGGCTTTTGGAAAAAAAACTAGTGGCTTATCAAAATAAGCTTTGGTTTACACCAAGAGAAAAAATATCTGTATTTGTTAATGCTCCAGAATTATATGGTGTCAATGTTTTTCGCCATGGTTTGGAAAAAGAAATCATTCTTGAACTGGGAAAACATGAAATACAAAAACAGTCAACACCAGATGATCATTTCGTTGAGAGTGGTTTAAGCTGGGAAGAAAGTTTTTCATATACTCTTCCTGAAGACTGTCTCTCAGGCCTCTATAGTGTATTATTAACTTCAAAAAATGAAACTTTTGCTATTCCTTTTATTGTTTCTTCGATAAATCATCAACAATCTAAATTATTGGTTTTGGCTAGCACAAATACTTGGCAATCGTATAATATTTGGGGTGGGCGTAGCCGTTACCGAAATAATGAAGATCGTAAGGCAGAAGACTTTATTTCTCAAAAACGATTAGTTTATATTCGTTTGGTTGAATGGGTTGTGAAATTCATACCCAATTTCATAATTGAATGGATCAAGAAAGTTTTTTCTTATCAGCCTGCACAATGGAAATTTAAAAAACTATCAATTAAACGACCCTATACTAATTGTTTATTGGAGGGTGATGATGTTTATTATAGTGGACCCCGAAAACTGGACAATAGGTTAAGATATAAGAGCTAACCTAACGGGGAACAAAAAAATGAGCACAAAAAGAAAAACATTCAACAACAAATTTAAAGCAAAAGTAGCCATTGAGGCTTTGAAAGGTCAAAAAACAGTCGCAGAAATTGCGTCAGAATTTGAAGTGCACACCACCCAGGTCAATAGCTGGAAAAAGCAGATGCTTGATGGTGCAGCCGATACTTTTTCAAAAAAAATTAGAGAATAAAGATGCTGAACATGAAAAGGAAAAAGAACACCTGTACAGCCAAATAGGTCAACTAAAAGTAGAGGCTGACTGGCTGTCAAAAAGTTGAAGATGTTCAACTGAGTAGAGCAGAAAAGCGGTGTTGCATAGAAAAAGAGCACCCTCAGTTGAGCATCAAAAACAATGTGAGCTTATCGGCCTGAACCGTTCAAGCTATTACTATCAACCTAAAAAGCCTCTGCAAAATAAAGATTTAACATTAATGAATTTGATTGATGAGTTGTACATAAAACATCCATTCTATGGCAGTCGTCAAATTCGTAATGCATTAAGATTGAAATGTTATAAAATTAATCGTAAAAAGTTCAACGGCTTATGCGGATCATGGGATTGGTTTCAGTGGCACCAAAACCCAATACCAGCAAGCCTTGCAAAGTAAATAACCTCTATCCATATTTGCTCAAAGGAATTGATATTAATAGGAATAACCAGGTTTGGTGCACAGATATCACGTATTTACGGATGCCACATGGATTTGTCTACCTAAGTGCTGTTATGGACTGGAGTAGCCGTTTTGTGCTGTCCTGGGAAGTGTCAACCAGCATGGAAGAAAGCTTTTGTATCAGTAGTCTGGAAACAGCACTGCGACGATATGGAAAGCCAGAAATCTTCAATACGGATCAAGGTGCTCAATATACTAGCAGAGCATTTACAGGTGTTCTAAAGGCCAATGATATAAAAATCAGCATGGACGGCAAAGGCAGAGCAATGGATAACATTATGATTGAACGACTCTGGCGAAGTGTAAAATATGAGGAAATTTACCTCAAGGATTACCAAAGTATTGATGAGCTAAAGAGCTCATTAAAGGAATATTTTGAGTTTTACAACCATGAAAGACCACACAGTACACACGGTGGAAAAACGCCTGCAGAGATCTATGGCGTGATGAAAGAAGTTGTTCCAGACTTAAAACGGGCAGCATGATGAGAGGATAATCAACTTTACTGGCAACCGCCTTGTCCACATATCCACAGGCCAAGCCAGTAGCCCTGAGATATATCGCAAGCGTCTCTGGACTACTGGCAGACCTGTGGATATGTGGATAAGACTAATACTATAAATAACCAACAGAATTATATCTTAATATTTGAGAAAGCTGTCTTGACAATGGGGTCCACTGTATATCAGCCATTTACTAATCACTTAGCAAGTTCAGAATGGCGGTTGTTAGCCTGGCTAGAGAGAGAAAATATCGCATATGATATGATAAGTGGTTATGATTTACATTGTAATCCAAGAATATTGAATAACTATCAATGTATTGTCTTGTCGTCTCATTGTGAATATTGGTCTTCAGATATGTTTGAAACTTTAAAAAAAGCTCACAATGAACAAAATCTTTGGATTTTGAATTTATCAGGTAATACTCTTTACCGACAAATTGAGTTTTTTGATGATGGTTCAAGCCGTTGTATCAGCCTTTCTTTTCAGAAAAATTATGCCGATGAAACTCAACTTATAGGTGTTCGCTTTACTATGAGAGATTATGGAACATGTGCAGCATACAAGGTAAAAAAACCTGAGCATTGGGCTTTTAATAATATTCATTTTCATCCAGATTATCCATATTTTGGAGAACAGTCATTGTTACAAAATACTCCGAAGAAGGGCTGGAGTTATGATCCAGGAAGACTTGGCTTGGCGAATGGATTGTATGGTGCAGGCGCTTCTGGGTGGGAAACAGATAAATTATCGCGTTCGGCTCCAAAAGACTGTTATATTATTGCGAGTGGTATGAATAAAGGTGGTGGTGCAGATATGGTTGTTCGTGAGCCAAGTGGCTCACGGGGTGGAATGTTTTCTGCTTCTTCAATTAGTTTTCCTGCTGCATTATTAATTGACTATAGAGCGTCTCAATTGGTGAAAAACATACTGACAAGAGCATTAGATGACAAATAAAAAGGATAAAATTATTTTTGTTTATCCCTATGAACAGCAAGAAGGAGCAATTAATAACGCGAGCAAAATACGTCCTTATATGATGGAATTGGCTTTTAAAGAAGCGTTTGGTAAAAATTTATTGATCAGAAATGGGAAACAGAGATTTAAAAATATCCCTCAAAATGGGGTTAAAGGATTGTATCTTGAATCTATTAATAGACCTTTTTTTATTCAGCGGATTATAGAAAAAGATTGGCGAATTTTTTCAGACTATTGGAATCTGTGGCGATTAAAAAAAAGAGGCATTAAACTATCTGTTTTTTATCGTGATGCTTTTTGGGCAGGAGATTTTTTATTTGAAAACTACTTCTTTCTGGTTGCACTACTCTTAAAGGGCTGTTTCAAATTAGAATGGATTTTGTTTAATAAGATATTTGATATAATTTATCTTCCATCACTTGAATTAGCTGATTTTATGGGGGAAAAAGAGCGGAGCAAGTATGAAGTCCTTTTACCCGGTTGTGATACGCCTAAAATAAATGAAATAAGCCCTTTGGCTCCTAAAAAAAATATACAATCAAAAATAACATTGTTATATTCTGGCGGCATATCGCCACCACTAAATGATATTAGCTTAATGCTCGACTTAATCGGTGGCCGAGACAATATTCATTTGATTATAATTATTCGCAAGAATGAGTGGGATAAATATGGTAGCTATTACCAATGGAACTTTCTGAATGTAGATGTTATCGTGGGTAAAGATAAAAATCAATTACATGAATATTATGCTATTTCTGATGCTTGTTTAATGCTTTATCCTTCTCATTCGTATCGTTATTTGGCTATGCCTTATAAAGCTTTTGAGGCAGTGGGATTTGGAGTGCCACTGCTTAGCTTTTCGGATTGTGTGATGGGTGATTTTATAAAAAAAAACAAACTTGGTTTGTCAATGAATTATGAAGAATTTTTACAAAGCTTTTCCCATACATCAGAATTATTAAATAAGTTACAGAAATGTAGTAATAATGTACTGTGTTATGCAAATGATAATACCTGGGAACATCGAGTGAGGCAGATTGTTAAAGATTTTGACAAAAAACTCAAGTAAAATAAGTTATTTCAAAAATATTATTTATAAAAAGAGAAACTAGTTTGTATAAGCATAATAAAATATCTATTGTCATTCCATGTTATAAAGAAGAAAAGCTTTTGGGGCAAGTGATAGAGGGCTTGCCTGACTTTGTGGATACTATTATCGTTGTTGATGATAATAGTCCTGACAATACTTATGAAGTTGCACAAAATTATGCTTTAAAAGACAGTCGTATATTGGTTATTCAACATAAAAAAAATGAAGGCGTAGGTGGTGCTATCAGCACGGGTTATAAAAAATCTTTACAACTTGATGCTCATATTGCTGTCGTGATGGCCGGTGATGCTCAAATGGATCCAGAAGAATTACCATTGTTACTCGATCCTATAATAGAGGAAAGTTATGATTATGCTAAAGGTGATAGATTAAGTAGTGGGCAAGCATGGGAAATGATTCCTAAGATTCGTTATTTGGGCAACTCAGCTTTGAGTTTGCTGACCAAAATTGCATCAGGTTATTGGCATGTAAAAGATTCACAATCAGGCTACACAGCTATTTCAAAAAATGCTTTACAAGCAATTGATTGGGATAAAACTTATAAGCGTTATGGTCAACCTAATGATTTATTAGTGAGATTAAATATTCATAACTTCAGAGTTAAAGATGTTCCCATTCGACCTATATATAATATTGGAGAGCATTCTGGTATTAAGCCGATGAGAATGATTCCAAAACTTTCCTGGTTGTTGTTCCGCTTGTTTTGGTATCGAATGCTGCATAAATATATTATCCGAGATTTTCACCCCTTAGTCTTTTTTTATTTTATGGCTTCTTTATTGATTCCTTGTGGAGGGGGCTTAGGTTTATATCTCGTAATATTTAGAATATTTACAGATAATATCGCAGGTACAAGTGCTCTTTTTTCTGCTTTTTTACTTATTATGGGGTTTCAATTTCTATTCTTTGCTATGTGGTTTGATATGGAAGCCAATAAGGAATTAAAATGATGCTCATAATAAATTCTTAATTATGTCAGCATATTTATTGCTGATTCTATCCCAGTCATATTTCTCTACAACGTTTTTATATGCATTTAATGATAATTCTTTTTGAAGTTTTTTATCTTTGAGTAAATGATAGATTTTATCTGCTAATGCTTGTGTGTTTTTCGGTTCGACAAGCAAACCTGTTTGCTTGTCGATAACTGAGTCGTGTACTGCAGGAACATTGCCTGCAATGACGGGACAAGCACATCCCATTGCTTCAATAACTACAAGTCCAAAACCTTCCTGGTCACCATTTTCGGCAACTTTAAAAGGAAAAACAGCTATGGATGCTTTTTGATAATAATCAACAATTTTATCGGGGGGAAGGTGACCCACAAAAGAGATATGAGAACTAATATTTAGTTGGTTTACTTGCTTTATTAGGTGTTTTTTTTCTGGACCTGAACCTATGATTATGAGTTTGATTTTTGATGATTTTTCAATCAAAAGTTTCATTGTATTTAATAATTCTGTGAGACCTTTTTTTTCTACTAATCTTCCAACAAAAACAATTTGGTCTTCATTTCGTTGTATTTTTTTATTCGGTATAAATGTTTTTTTCAAATCCGTACCCATTGGAATGACTGAAGTATGGCTATGGATATTGGTGTAATTTAAGATAATATGTCGTTTCATTGCATTGCTAACAACAGTGATATAATCGGCTTGCTGAAAAATTTTTTGTTTAAGAAAATGAAATACTTTATAATTAAGTGAAAATAGATCGCCACCATGAGTGGTTATTAATAGACGATATTTTTTTTGTGAAAAGTATGAAGCAATCATTGCAGTCATACCTTGTGGAATGACCCAGTGAGCATGAATAAGATCAATATTATATTCTTTTAATATTTTTTTAATTGAAATGTACTGTGCAACAAAAAAAAATGGAATAAGCAAGTAAGCTAAACGATTGTGTTTTAAATTGGATAATATTCCAGCATTATAAGCCAAAACTTCAAATTTTTCAGGTGCATATTTAAAACGGTATATTTTACAACCACCGAAAGTTTCATTAGTCTTGCAATTTTTATCATGTGGAGCAAGAATAATAACGTTGAATTCTTTTGATAATCTTTTGCTAAGTTCATAGACAAAACAAGATTTAGTATCACCTTCCCATCTTGGAAAACTTGAAGTTAATACTAGGATAGTTTTTTTTTCATTATTATTTAACACAATTTGAAAAGTAATTATTTGTAAAAGAGAATTTATTCAGTTTTTTGTTCAAATAATTACATATATTAGATGTAATTATTTTCTCTGATGTTGTTGAATAGGTGTTCTTGCTTTATTGTGAAGGATCATTTTTTCCAATAAATTAATATTCTTTTTTGAATAAGCACATTTAATCGGATTTTCTGAGCAAAAAGATTTTAATACTATTATCATCTTCTGGGCATCATCTATCTGATTTAACAAAATGTATTTTTCAGTTAGGGCTGATAATATATCGGCTCTCTTTTTTGTCAAAAGTACTTTTTCTAGTGCCTTGGATGCTTGTCTATAGTTAGATAATAGTTGGTAGGCTCTGTATTCAATAATAAGTAGATTAATTGATTCAGCTTTGCCTTTGTATTTTGAGTTATTCATAACTGACTTAACTATTTTTAAAAAATATTCAATGCTAACACCAGGACATTTATCTGCTTCAAAAAGTTGTATGAAATCAAGTAGGATAGCAATGGTTTCTTTATAATGCGCACCATGCTGTACAATGTGTAGCAATTTCCGTTTGTCGGGGGCAGGTTTTGCTTTTGGGTTGCAGCTTATTTCAAGCCATAGTAATGATTTTGTCGGATCGTTTGGAAAGAGGTCAGAGGTTGACTCGTAGAATTTTATGGCATCATTATACATACCACTTTTATTTAATTGCATGCCATAATGACCATGAGCTCGATGTGACAATGGATGCTTTTGATACCATTGTTGTGCTTGATACAATGGATTTTTCCAAATTATATTTTGTTGTATATTGACTAATATAGATGTAACAACAAGCACTAAAGGGACTGCATATATTAAAATGGCAATGGATTTTTTGTGGATGAATTGTTGAAGATAATAAACACTGGAAAAAATGCTAATTGAAATTCCTAGTATGGCAAGATAGTTTCGATGTTCAAAATACAGTTCTAGAGGTAGAAAGGTGGATTCCATTAAATGATTGATGTAAAAGAATAAAATTCCAATGCCAAATAAAGGCCATTTTCTCAGTGACTTTATTCCAATGACAATCAATCCTAAATTAATTAACAAATAGAAAAAGGTGATAGGAGGAGAAAATAAGGCACTGGAAATTGGATAGTCATCATAGAAGAGAGTTAACTTACTGGTTGTCGGTGCTATTACAGATGAAATGTAGTGTAAGATTATCCCCTGTTGAGTGAGAAGACGTTCAATAGCATTAAAACCACGATAGGTGTAAAAAATAGTATTCTCACTACGATAGATTAATAAAGCAATAAATAAAAAAATTGGCAGTATAATCGCAATTGAAAACCATACTTTATAGAATCGAGGGCGAGTCATTTTTTTAAAGAGGCTATATTCCAGTAAAACGATCAGTGTGGTTAGCAGTAGTCCATTTTCTTTACTAAAAACGGCTAATACCAAGCATGAGCCAAATACAATATAGAGAAGAAGTATAGCTTTTGAAATTTCTGATAATCGTGTGCGTGCGTACATATAAGCGATTAAACCGAGCAGCATAAACGTGCTGGCGAGCATCGTCATTCGTTGTACAACATATTGGACTGTATCAACTTGGATTGGTGAGATTAACCAGAGAGCCGTGATTCCTATTGATAAAAGAGGTATTGATTTTTTTAGTGAATGGCTTATTAATAATTGAATGAACCAGTAAACTAATATCCCATTGAATAAATGTAGATAAATATTAATTTGTTTGAAAGGTGCAGGATTAGGCCAGTCAGATACTTGGAAAAAAAAAGAAAGAAATGAAACAGGGCGTCCGCTATTAACATGTGTATTGTGAAAAATAAATGCTAATATTTGATCAAAAGAGGGAAAGTCTTGTAAATTAGATAAGCCCCTTAAATTAGGCACATCATCTAGAATAAAACTATTGGATATCCCCTGTTGAAACAATAGCCATGTTAAAGCTAATAAAAAAATAAAAGGAATATGTATATAATATTTTTTTGAAATCATAAATAGAAATGCCTCCGTAAAGGAGGCATTCCAATATTGAGATAACTTTACTTACAAGCGGATGGTAAATATTGGTTACCGATATTTGTGCCAGCTGCTGCGTTGCCTATGCTACCACAATCCCATGTTTGACCAGTATCTACTGTAGTCATAGCGAACGTTCCACTGGATATGTTGGTGTTAACTCCTGTTGCTCTCATGGTGGCTTGAATTGTTAAGCTACTTGTGGTTCCTGTAATAGTTAAAAAGTCAACATATTTTGCTACACCAGAACCTGTTGCACCGGCTAAATTAGTTGCACCTACATCGGACAATACAGGCATTGAGTTTGTGCTCTGAATGAATTCAGCAACCGGAGCTTTTAGGCCACCAGTCAGATTGACAGCTTCCGTAACTTGGGCGCGGGCAATGTAGTCTTGATATGCGGGAATGGCTACTGCAGCCAAAATACCGATAATTGCTACAACAATCATTAATTCGATAAGTGTAAAACCTTGGGATAACTTTTTCATGTAATGCTCCTAAAAATAAAATTGGTTTGTTTGTAGGGGGGAACTGTTTGATTATAATAAAGCACTAACCATGCCAAATTTCTGTGTGTGATTGTTTATGTCGAATAACGGGGGAAGTGATCATTTTTCTTTGTCAATAAGTGACAAAAATAACACAATAAATGTTTTATAGTGACAATTGGCTTACAAAACGGCTGGATTGATAAAATCAATAATATGGCCTGTTGCTAAATCGATGATGACAAAGGTTTCTTTTTTCTTCCCTAATAAAAGGAATAATGCAGAGTTTGCTTGAGTTAGTTTATATTTGTGTAATGTTGAGATGAGAATGTTTTGCAGGTCAGGGTGTTTTTTTAAAAAATTATTATACCTAAATTGCTTGCTCATAACTTTATCAATATTTTTATTATATGATTGATAATATTCCGGTAGTTGTTCTATATCTTTGCCCCCAGATAGGGTACTCCACATCAATCGGGTGCGTTTTTTGGGATCTTTAGGTGCTGTGGCATAAATATAAATTGGCTTACTGAATAAAGAATATCTAAGAGTGCTATCCTTTAATGTGTTGATATCAATCATGTTAGGCGATACGGTTTTAAAAACATCGGTGGCAAAAACTAAATAAACGGGACGGCCCTCGGCAATGCTATTGACCCCGTATACAAAGGCGCTGAACTGAATGATAATTATAATGGATAGATCTAAAAGCAAATATTTTTTGTCTTTTCTATAGAGAATGAGCGTCATAATAGGGCCTAACACTAAATCAACACCCAATAGAATAATGGTGATTTCTGATAGACCTTCGGTAACGTACAAAGGGTAGGGATACCAAATAGAATAAACCAGGAAAAGAAAAACGCCAATAATAATGGCACTTATTGTGAGATGTATTGCAGATGCTTTAAATTTATCGAGTATCATGCTTCTCATTGGTCCAAGCTCATTTTTTTCAACTTATAGAGAAATTGTCTGTAAGTAACCCCTAGTAATTCTGCTGCCGCCTTTCTATTCCATCGAGTTTTTTCTAGGGCATTTTTTATTTTTTCTTCGTCACTTAAGGGTGAGACTAAGTTTTCAGTTGTTTTTTCGGTTTGAGTTGATTGATTGGTTGGAACGGATAGAGGTTCTGAACGCAATGATAAGTCAGTATTCTGAATAATGAGTCCATCGCACAACGTTGTAGCTCGTTCTAAGATGTTTTCTAATTCCCGCACATTACCTGGAAATGAATAAGACATCAGGGTCTCAGCCGCTTCGGGGGAAATAGTATATTGATTGCCATTATAGGTTTGCTGCTTCAAAAAAAACTCAGCCAAAAGTAAAATATCGTTTACACGAGCTCTTAATGGTGGCATGGGTAACTCAATGACGTTAATCCGATAGTAAAGATCTTGACGAAAATTGCCGTCAGCAACAAGGTTCTTGAGGTCTTTGTGAGTGGCACTGATAATTCGTACGTCTATTTTTTCTTCTTTTTGTGCGCCTATAGGGCGGATTGCTTTTTCTTGTATAGCTCTGAGTAATTTAACCTGCATTGATAATGGTAAGTCAGCAACCTCATCTAAAAATAGAGTGCCTCCATTGGCAGCTTGAAATAGGCCTTGTTTATCTTTATTGGCACCAGTAAAACTACCCTTAGTATGGCCAAAAAATTCACTTTCCATTAATTCTGAGGGGATGGCACCGCAGTTGACAGGGACAAAAGGCATATCAGAGCGGGAGCTCATTTTATGTATTTGATTGGCGGCTAATTCTTTACCCGTCCCAGATTCTCCACTGATATAAACTGGGGCTTGGCTTTTTGCCAATTTGTTGATTAATTTTGTAGTTTGTTGCATTTGTAACGAATCACCCAATAGTAGCGGTTGTTCTTCTTCACTATTCTCTCGGCTTGTTCGTTTGCTTTGGAAACTTTTCTTTGAGTGGTTTTTATCAGCTAGCTTAATTGCTGAATTCACTAAATTTCTGAGTTCAGCTAATTCCAATGGCTTGGATACAAAATCAAATGCCCCGGCTTTGAGTGCTTCTATTGCCGTATCCATATTACCATGAGCGCTAATCATCGCGACCGGGATGTCGTATGATTGCTCCTGTATCTTTTTTACCAATTCAATGCCATTGCCATCAGGCAGGCGCATATCAGTGAGACAAATAGAAATATTATGTTCATTTAGAATTTTGTAAGCGGACTTTAAGTCACCTGCTGAAAGAGTATTGATATCCATGCGATTTAAAGTGAGTTCTAGCAGTTCACAAATATCGGGCTCATCATCAACAATAAGGGCAAGGTGTTTGTTCATTTATGTAATGTTTTTTTGAATTTTTTTGAAGTGTGTAAAAATAATAGCACTATTTAATGAAAAAATCTCATTATTGCTTTTGGCGTCTGGAATCGGCAAAACGTAGTTGGAAGCAGGCACCTTCCTTGATACCAATATATTCCAGTTTTGCAGAATTACATACGGCCATTTCCTGGGAGATGTATAAGCCTAAACCAGTGCCTGAGGCTTCAGTCGTAAAAAAAGGTTCAAACAATTGAGTGATATCATCTTCGGGGATTGAAATGCCATAATTCATGACTTGCAGATAAATATTTTTGCTCAGGGCATCCACGCCAACAGTGACGACGATAGGACGAAAGTGGTGATTGTGCTCAATCGTATGTCTTAGGGCATTTTGAATGAGATTGTTAAATATTTGATGTAGATGTTGGCGATCAAATTGGACTTCGAGGTCTTCACTTTCAAATTTCAGATAAAATCGTTCCTGAGGTAATTGTATGTATTCACTCAAAAATTCCTGAATCCATTGAAATAGGTTGATTGTTTCCTGTTCAGCTTGTTGACGGCGACTCAAATCCAATACCGTGCCGATAATGTCATTGACGCGAATAGATTGTTTATCAATGATTTCTGTTAGACGTTTATCGGTTTCTTCTAATGTGGGCGATTCGCCTAATAGCTCGCCTGCATGGCGAATGGCGGCGAGAGGATTGCGTAATTCATGTGCAATACTGGCAGTTAAGCGCCCAAGTGAAGCCAATTTTAATTGCTGGGCTTGTTGGGTGAGTTCGGCATTGTCTTCAATAAAAATAACGGTGCCGCTTTCACTTTGAGCCCCTAAAGCCGCAAACTTAACATTTAAATCAGAAACCGAGTTTTCCTGTTTAATTTTATGAATTTGATAGTCCTGTGTCTCTTGCCACGATAGAAAGGTATCACCTAATTCGGGTGAATAGTCATATAAATGCTTAGGCTTATTAGCATCAGTCGTTTCTTTTATATTAAGTAAATTAATGGCTGTTTCATTAACAAGTTGTACCTTAGCTTGATAATCGACAACGATAATGGCGGTTTGCATTCGCTGCATAATGAATTGAGTGAGTTGTTCCATATTGGCCAGATCAACCTCTCTCTGGCTGGCTATTTCAACACTTTCTTCGGTTTTTTTGACTAGATAATTAGTCAAAAAAGCAATGAGAAATAAAATACCCCCGAGCAGACCTGTTTGTGCATAAGTGGTTGTTATTTCTTGGGTTAACTGTAAATATACCTGATCAAGCAATAAGATTAAAGTCATTAGCGCGGCGTAAAAAATGGAGGAGTGCCCCATCGATAATATACTGATAGCGGCAATGGGAATCAGTAAAAGTAATCCAACACCACTAGTGACACCGCCACTGGCATGCATAATCAGAATAATGGCGCCAAAATCCAGTAATATATGCGCATGAGTTTGAAACCATAATGCCGGCCAGCGCCAGCGAATAGTAAAGCCATTTAGAATACTGGCAATGAGGTAGCCAAAACTAACAATTTTGAAAAGTTCAGGATGAATGAGACCAAAGGGTCTTATTTCGGTATTGGAAAAAATAAGCGCAACAAAAATACCAGAAATAAGCAGGCGGTATAAGTTTAATAAATGTAAGGGCCGCCAAGCTTTTTGTTCTTGAGAAAGATTTGTTTGAAAATTGGTAGAAAAAAGAGATTCTTTAATATTTTGTTTGCTATCAGACATTTTTGAAGAGGACATAATATCAGCCGTTGCTATTTTTTATGGTCAAGATAGCTGTCTAAGTGCTGATAACTACAGAAAAATTGCTTATCTTTATAAATACCCTCTGCCTCAGGGATGTGAACCTTGCAATAGGCGCAAGATTTGACTTGTTGCACGGCTTTGGGCTGTTGCTGTGAATCCTGACGTGCTTTTTTTTCTACTTCTTTGACTCGAGTTGACCACGTTTTATTGAGAAAACGATAGCCCATCCAGGCAAGGAAAAGAATACCTAAAATCAATAAAATGCGACTCACAAGTGATCCCTGTAAAATTTAAAGAGTGATGATGTAGGCTAAATCATATCAGAAATGCCATTCTTTTTTATCTAAAATTGTAAAATAACATGAAAGCAAGTTCAAAATAGCTTATCAACAGCCTTGAGCTAAGTTAAAATGTCTTGAGCTAAGTTAAAATGCCTTGAGCCTAAGCTAAAATACTCTGAGCTAGGTTAAAATGAAACGCTAAATTAAGCAAACTGCTCGGCACTTAGGTCTGCTTTTAATAAGAAACACAATAATATGGATGAAATATCATGAATTTACATGAGTATCAGGCAAAACAGGTTTTTTCTGACTATGGTATTCCTGTCCCCGAAAACCGCACAATAAACTCAGTGGATGAAATTGAGCAGGCGGTGAGTGAATTAGGTGGCAATGAATGGATGGTGAAAGTGCAGGTACATGCTGGCGGTCGAGGCAAGGCCGGTGGTGTTATCAAAGCCCATTCGATAGACGAAATCAAAGCCTTTGCAGAAAAAATGCTGGGTACTCAATTAGTCACTTTTCAAACCGATGCTCAGGGTCAACCAGTCAATACATTGATGATTGAAGTTCCCAGCTCCATTGCTCGGGAGCTTTATTTGGGTGCTTTGGTTGATCGTGGCTCTAAGCGAGTGACGATGATGGCCTCTGAAGCGGGGGGCATGAATATCGAAGAAGTGGCTGCCAATACACCAGAAAAAATCATTACCCTATCAATTGATCCGGTCAATGGCCTGATGCCTAATCAGGTGCGTGAGGCAGGCTTCGCCATGCACTTATCGCCACAGCAACAAAAAGGTTTAATGAAAGTCATGCAAGGTGTGTATCGAATCTTTATGGATAAAGATGCCTCTCAAGTGGAAATTAATCCATTGGTTGTCACAGAGGATAATGGTTCGGGTGGTGAAGTGGTTGCTCTGGATGCCAAAATCTCTCTGGATGACAATGCCCTCTATCGTCATAAAGATATGCAGGCATTTCGTGATCCCTCACAAGAAGATGATAAAGAAAATCGTGCCAAAGAATTTGAATTGAATTATGTACCCTTGGATGGTGATATTGGCTGTATGGTCAATGGTGCAGGTTTGGCAATGGCAACCATGGATATCATCAAAAACAATGGCGGTGATCCGGCCAACTTTTTAGATGTGGGCGGTGGTGTTACTAAAGAACGTGTCGCAGAAGCCTTAAAACTGATCCTCTCTGATCCCAATGTTAAAGCCATATTAATTAATATTTTTGGTGGTATTGTCCGTTGTGACTTAATTGCTGAAGGGATTATTGCAGCCGCTAAAGAAGTGACACTCAGCGTGCCGGTTGTAGTGCGTCTTGAAGGCACGAATGTTGAGCTGGGGCGTGAATTACTGGAACAGAGTGGTTTGGATATTATTTCCCGAGGTGACTTTACTGAAGCGGCGGTTGAAGTGGTAAAGGCTGCTTCAGCCAACAAGAGCGAGGAAAATGCATAATGTCTATCCTAATTAATAAATCAACTCGCGTTATTTGTCAGGGCTTTACCGGTCAGCAAGGTACTTTCCACTCCGAACAGGCTATTGCTTATGGAACCAATCTGGTTGGTGGCGTAACACCGGGCAAAGGTGGTCAGATGCACTTGGAGAGGCCGGTGTTTAATACCGTGAAAGAGGCGGTGCAGCAAACTGCTGCCAATGCCACAATGATCTATGTGCCTGCACCTTTTGCTGCGGATGCCATTTTAGAAGCGGCTAACGCTGGAATTAAAGTCATTGCCTGCATCACAGAAGGTATTCCTGTACTTGATATGTTGAAAGTGAAAGCAGGCTTGCCCGATGATGTGTATTTAATCGGCCCTAATTGTCCGGGCTTGATTACCCCAGATGAATGTAAAATTGGTATTATGCCGGGTTCAATTCATCTTAAAGGTAAAATCGGTATTGTTTCCCGCTCAGGCACTTTAACTTATGAAGCCGTTCATCAAACCACAATAACTGGTCTAGGGCAAAGTACCTGTATTGGTATCGGTGGTGATCCTATTCATGGTATGAATTTTATCGATTGCTTGGCCTTGTTTGAGCAAGATCCACAAACCGAAGGTATCATTATGGTTGGTGAAATTGGTGGTACCGCAGAGGAAGAAGCCGCTGAATATATCAAGCAAAATGTGACCAAGCCAGTCGTCGCTTATATCGCTGGCGTCACCGCACCTAAGGGCAAACGCATGGGACATGCGGGGGCAATTATTGCGGGTGGTAAAGGTACTGCAGAAGAAAAATTCAAAGCCCTTGAAGCCGCTGGGGTGAGTATTACTCGTTCACCGGCAGAAATGGGCAAGGCAATGTTGGCATTAATGGAGTGAGTTATAATTTGTAGGGTGGGCATGGCTTTATCTGCCCACACGGGCTCAATAGCTTGTATTCATACTTTCAGTGTGGGGCACAAAAAGCGTGCCCACCCTACGATCACAATTATCAAATCAGTCTAGAATAAACGGCTGGACATTAATTATCCATAAATCGTCGGAATTGCTTGGCGCTTATGTTGCGTGTTGGTATAGATTTGTATGATTTTCTTTTTAATTTCTGCATTAATCTCTTTGCCTTCAAGAAAGTCATCAATTTGATCATATTTGATACCCAACGCTAATTCATCTGCTTTAGAAGGGGAGTGACACTCTAGATCGGCGGTTGGTGTTTTATTAATCAGTTGTAGCGGTGCGCCCAATGTTTGAGCTATTTGTCTTATCTGGCGTTTATTGAGGCCAAATAATGGGGCTAGATCACAAGCGCCATCACCATATTTTGTGTAAAACCCGGTGACATTTTCAGCAGAATGGTCGGTACCAATGACTAAGCCACCTAAAATTCCTGCAATTTCAAATTGAATGATCATACGTGTGCGAGCCTTAACATTGCCCTTGGCAAAATCAATGGCAAATTCAGATTGTGTTAATAAGCCTTGTTCTTCAAGCGCACTTAAGGACTCACGATGAATTTCATCCGCGCCTGGTTTAACATTAACGGCTAAACTTTTGTCAGGCTTAATAAAGGCCAACGATGTTTGGGCATCGACTTCATCTGCTTGCACGCCATAAGGTAAGCGAACCGCAATAAATTGATAGTTGGCATCAGTTTCCTGTTCATTAAGCTGTGTCACTGCAAGTTGCGCTAAACGACCACAAGTGGTTGAGTCGATACCGCCACTGATACCTAGAATAAGGTGTTTGAGTCCTGATTGTTTGAGTTGCGTTTGAATAAATGTAATACGTCGCTGGATCTCAAATTCAGCATCAATTTCAGGTAATACTTTCATGTCATCAATAATTGTTTGGGCATCCAAAAGCCGGCTCTCCTTGTTATACTAAATTAG
>NZ_JAEHGE010000003.1:0-12648 GCF_016097415.1 sulfur-oxidizing endosymbiont of Gigantopelta aegis
ATCAGTTCAAGGTGGATCTCTGGTCAGAACTAAGAACGTCATTAAGAACGATTATTGGTACAGATGATGGGAGAGATATTGTTGTCAATCCGCAAACAGGTGTGGTGCTAGTCAAGGCAATGCCGGATGAATTGGCTCGCGTACAGGAGTTTTTAGAAGCAACTCAAATGATTGTTGGAAGACAAGTGTTATTAGAAGCGAAAATTGTTGAAGTGGAACTTTCTGATGGTTTTCAGGCAGGTATTAGTTGGGCTGCACTGGGTAAGCCTGGCTCGGGGAAAACAATTACTGGTGGACAGGTTGGCATTAATACTATTGCCAGCAGTATAGCACTGGACACGAATGTAAAAAAAGGTAATTTTCAAACCCTCGGTAGTGAACTCAGTGGACCCTTTGGTGGTGTATTTGCCCTAGCCTTAGATTTGAATGATTTTAAGGCAATGATTGAATTACTTGGCACTCAGGGCAATGTGCAAGTGCTATCCAGTCCTAGAATTGCCACCATGAATAATCAAAAGGCCGTTATTAAAGTCGGTACTGATCGCTATTTTGTAACGGATTTAAATTCCAGTAATGCCTCAAGTAATATTGGTGGTAGTGCCAGCTTGATTCCTGATTTGGAACTCACGCCATTCTTTTCGGGTGTGGCTTTAGATGTGACCCCGCAAATTGATGATAATGGTGAAATAGTGCTGCATATCCACCCCTCAATCAGTAATGTGACTGAAGATAATCGAGAAATTTCTTTTTCCGAAGATGTGACGATTTCTTTGCCGATGGCCAAGAGTACGATTAGAGAATCAGATAGTATTATTCGTGCTAAGAATGGTCAAATGGTTATTATTGGCGGGTTGATGAGTACTAAAGCAACCGATGATAATGCCAGCGTACCATTCTTTGGCGATTTACCGGTGATTGGTAATGCCTTTAAACATCAACGTGAATTGGCAGTGAAATCAGAATTAGTGATCATGCTCAAAGCCACCTATCTTGAATCTGATGCGGTGATCAATGATACCTTGCAAGAAACCCATGAGCGTTTTAAAAATTTACAGAAATATGATGTCAGTGGTCGTCCATCGAGCAAAGAACCTTCGACCTGGTTTAAGCCATAATAAGGCTGGGAAACACTATGTATCTGGATTATTTTAGTCTCAATAAAGAACCTTTTTCCCTGACACCGGATACGCGTTTCTTTCTGGACTCTGGCCCCTTTAAAAATGCTTTGGAAACCCTGATGGTCGCGGTGGATAATGGCGAGGGATTTATCAAGATAACGGGTGAAGTGGGTACCGGAAAAACCCTCTTATGTCGAAAATTCCTCAATAGTGTCTCTGGTGATATTGTCACGAGTTATATTCCTAATCCCAACATTTCACCTAAAATATTATTGCTCGCCTTAGCCAAAGAACTGGGCGTTAAATCAGCCGTTGGGGTCAATGAATATTCTTTACACCAACTGATAACAGCAAAACTCATTACCTACTACAATGCGAATAAAAAAGTAATTCTTTGTATTGATGAGGCGCAGGCAATGCCGGATGAAACCTTGGAGTCTTTAAGATTATTGACCAATATGGAAACCGAGCGAAGCAAATTAATACAGGTGGTCTTATTTGGTCAGCCGGAGTTAGATGAAAAACTAGCCCTGCGCCATCTGAGGCAATTAAGGCAACGGGTGAGTTTCTCGTTTAAGCTGGAACGCTTAAATAAAGACGTCATGATCAATTACATCACTCATCGATTGGTAATGGCCGGCTTTAGTAGTAGTGAATTATTTCATCAATCCGCTCTGAATTTGTTGTACCGTTATAGTCGTGGTATTCCTAGACTGATTAATATACTGGTGCATAAGGCGCTTATCCTGTGTTACGGGAAAGGACAGCGGCAAATAAGCAAGGCCATTATGAAACAGGCGATTGCAGATACGGAAGATGCCTATATTGAAAAAAAACAGCGCCATTATTATCAGCGTGTTATTCCCGGTGGTCTGGCCTTAGCGGGTGCGATGGCAATTGGTTATAGGATGTTGTCATGAGTGTGATTAACCAAATGCTGCGCGATTTAGAGCAGCGTAAAGCCACTGAAGCTGTAGATAGTCATTATATTGATGAAGTCAATATTGTGGCAAAAAAGCAATTTAATTTATCTTGGATTGTCCTCAGTGGTGTTTTACTTATTGCCATTATCATGTTTTTCTTGTTGTCAGAAAAAAATGTGAGTGAGACTCAGCAAGCAAAAAATTTGCAAATCTTACCCACTGAAATATCAGAAATAGTGACTGAAGTGGAAGCTAGTGCCATTTCTTCTCGTACCGTACCTTCTGTGCCTATACTTAAGACGATGGCTAAGACTAAACCCGTTCAAATAAGGCTTACCGACTCCGGTTTAAATGTGCCAGAAAACAAGACGAAAGAGGTATTGGAAGAAACTGCAACAGAAAAAGAATTACCGGTAATTAAAGCTCAAAAAACAGCTATCACTATTGCCTATAAACAACCATCAGTGAAAACTAAAGTTATATTAAAGTCCGAGCCAACAAAGAAAAAAGTGCAAAAGAAAAGTATTGTCTCAGCTAATATCGCAATGAATGCTAAAGTGATATCCTCGTCGCCTCCCTCGGTCAGAGTGAAATCTGTTGCGCAGAAAAAAACCAGAGAACAAGTGATCCATCAGGCTAGACAAGTCATGGCAGCCGATCAAAGTGCCGCCATTAAAATATTGGAAAAAAATATAACAACGGTTTCACCGGATGCCAATTATTATTCCTTGCTTGCTAATCTTCAACAACGTCGGCATCAGTATGATGAATCCATCATTTATTATCGTAAGGCTCTTGATGTGGCTGATTTTGACCAGGTTAACAAGGGTGAGCTATGGATAGGCATCGCTTTGGCTTATCGTGGCACAGGTGAAGAAAATAATGCCATGCAAGCCTTTAAGCAAGCTATTCGCAGTGAGAATATCAGCTCGGAACTAAGGCAATATGCTAGCCAGCAAATTCGTATTTATTGAAGAGTGTTTACCGATAAGCGTTTAGAATTATCGTAAAACAACTCTATCTCAGAACAATGAACAAAGCTGAATTTCCCCGATGAATGTTGAGCGCAATCGCCCGGGATGTTTTCTTGGATGCCAGCTTTTTTAAATCTTGCAATGACTGAATCGGCATACGATTAATGGCAATAATTAAATCATCCTTTCTGAGCCCTATCTGCCAGGCAGGGGAGTTTTTGAGCACCTTTAGCACTTCTACGCCTGCTTGTTGTTTGCTGCTTTTAGCAAACTGAGCGCCATCGAGTGAGGGGTGCAATTGCTGGCCACTAAAAGCAGGCTTTGATTCTAGCTTTTGTGCGTTAGCTGCTGTTGTGTCATCACCACCACCTATAATAGCTTTGATCTGAATAATTTTTTTACCCCGTAAGATCTTTAGATTGGCCATTTCTCCTGGACGTCTTAAACCAATATAGTTACGCAACTCTGATGAATTATCAATGCTACTGCCATTAACGCCAGTAATAATATCACCGGACTTGACCCCGGCATGGCTGGCTGCTGAATTGGGAATAACCTGTGCAACAATAGCCCCGTGAGTAATTTTAACGCCAAAGGCTGTGGCAAGTTCCGGGGTAAGATCCTGCACCTGAACACCTAATAAACCACGCTGTATTGAACCATGTTTAATCAGTTGGTTCATAACCGACTGAGCCATGTTCACGGGAATAGCAAAGCCGATTCCGATGTTACCGCCACTGCGAGAAAAAATAGCGGTATTAATGCCAATTAATTCACCGTGCAAGTTGACCAATGCGCCACCAGAATTACCGGGGTTGATCGAGGCATCTGTTTGAATAAAGTCTTCATAACCTTCAATGCCTAAACCACTGCGACCCAAGCCACTGACAATGCCAGAGGTAACTGTTTGATCCAAACCAAAGGGATGGCCGATTGCCAGGGCAAAGTCTCCGACACGTAATTGTTCAGAATTGGATAGTTTGACTGCGGTTAATTTATCGCTTTTGACCTTTAATAGTGCAATATCCGTTTGTGGATCAGTACCAATCAGTTCAGCAATGAGTTTGCGTCCATCTTTTAAAGTGACAAGAATTTCACTGGCCTTATCAATGACATGATTATTGGTTAAAATATAACCCTTATGGGCATCCACGATTACTCCAGAGCCTAAAGCATGGGGGCGTTGTTGTGGTGCCAGGCGTTTCGGTGTGTCAAACTTAAAAAAACGCTTAAAGAGAGGATCATTAAAAAATTCAGGCAGTTGATTATGTCCTGGATTAAGAGAGGAATTTTGCCCTAGGTAGGGACCTTTAGTGGAGATATTAACAACCGCCGGAGTCACTTTTTCCAACATCGGTGCCAGAGTCGGCAAGGCTTTATTTTGACTATCATGAGTGGGCAGAGCGTGTAAGTTATTAAGTAATATCAGGCTAATCAAGAAGATTGATAAGCCGGTAATGAAGATGTTTTTCTTTGTATGAATCATATCTTTTTTAACCAAATTTTCTTTTATAATTTACTGTAGTTTATGTGACTGTATTTTATTAACTTAGTTCAATAGCACCTTTATGAGCGTCTAAATAAGCCAATTCATCTTTACAGGGTAGGATGTGGTGAGGTACGAACCGCATCAAAGCTTATGTTTAAGAGCATGAATTTAAAACCATTGATGCGGTTCGTACCTCACCACATCCTACATTTGAAGTATCCAACACTTTTTACTTCAGCAATCAATTAAAAATCCTCACGAGGATTAAATTCACTGAGTGTTTGCATTTTCTCATAAAGTGCTTTCATCTCATCACTATCAGCTTCAGGTGTCATAATCTGTAAGATAACAAATTGATCCCCTGCATCTTTACCCGGTAAGCCTCGACCTTTTAAACGCAGCTTTTTGCCACCGGGGGTATTAGCTGCCAATTTCATTTCAACTATACCTCCTAGGGTAGGAATCGATAGTTTAGTACCTAATGCGGCTTCCCAAGGGGTAATCGGGAGTATCAGACTGATATTTTTTCCATCAACAGTAAAATGTTTATGGCGATTAAATTTTACTTCCAGTAACAAATCACCACGAATCTGACCTGCGCCACCCTGACCACCAAGGCGTATTTTTTGTCCTTCTTTAATCCCCTTGGGGATTTTTACTTTGAGTTTCTTAGTGCCTGTTGCTACCGAAGGATGACTGCCCGGAATCTGGACATTTAAAGACCGTTCAGCACCATGGTATGAGTCTTCCAAATCAACGGAAATGACAACATTTTGATTTTGCCCTTTCTGTGGACGTCGTTGGCGAGTGAACGTATCTTCCTGACCATGAAATTGTCCACCCCCTGAATTGGTAAACATATTATCAAAGATGTCATTGAAACTGCCTTGTCCGAAACCACCAAAGCCGCTTTGGCCTGCACCACCGGGAGGAGGAGTAAAACCGCCGCCACCCTGGAAAGGATTGCCATCGGCACTACCGAAGCGATCATAATTATCGCGCTTAGTTTTGTCTTTAAGCACATCATAGGCTTCGTTGATCTCTTTAAATTTGGCCTCCGAATTCTTTACCTTACTGACATCAGGGTGAAATTTTCTGGCCAGACGTCGATATTGTTTTTTGATATCAGCATCGCTGGCATTGCGATTGACATCGAGTATTTTGTAATAATCTTTTTTTGACATAAGTTTTGAGGTATTAGGTTATAGGTTGTTTGGTTTATAAGGCGTTATCTTTAAAGATGCTTAGGGTATAATATGGGGCTTAAATTGTAAAAAAGAAGGTATTTTATGCTCACAGAGACACAAAAACAATTTATCTTTAAACGCTCACTGTTTCAGAAGGTGTCAGGCTATACAGCATGGAGTGTTGGTGTTTCGAGCGCAGTTGCCTGGGGACTGATGTATTGGTTAAAACCTGAAATGGTTAATCCACAGGCGGTATTGAGTCTTTTGAAGGCAAAAAAAGACAGTGGTATCGATATGAGCCAATTCACCGATATTGCCGTTTTGGCTGTGACCGGTGCATCGGCGGTTTCAGCAGTGTTCATTTTGCTTATTTTATTAGCTGTCATGTTGAATTCATGGGCTAAGAAAGAAAAGCGTTATCTGGATATTATTAAGCACCTAGAAAGCAAGTGAGATTAGGATAAATCACAGTTATAATTTACTCGCTAAAATCCGCTCAAATTCTGCAAAAGTCTGAGCCATTTCGTTACTTTCAATTTCTATTCCTAGAAGTTTACTGAGTAAACTGGTGGAAAAAATACCTCGAATCCGATAATTATCTTCGTCAGGATGCTCAAGTACCAGCGCATGTTGGCGATTTAGTTTTTTCATGGTGCTGACAATATCACCCACCCGTGCCCGCTCAACCGCATTCCACTCCATCGCGTCAATGGAATCTATACTGGTCATAATGTCGAGCACACAAATTTCACTGCGTGACACACCGTTTGTTTGCTGAAACTGTATGGGTCTTTCACCTTGTAAGTCGCTATAAGTAATGAGGCCTATAATGCGATCTTTTGCATCAGTTACGAATAATAACTTAACCTTCATTTTTTGCATACGATCAATGACTTCATCCAAACTACAGGCAGGGGATATGGTTATTGCAGAGACCTTCGTTAGATCGGTCATTGCTTTGCCCGCAGGGTCTTCGAGAGTGATACTGTCATAAGGATAATAATTGGGTTCACAGAGGGTTGCCGCCACTTGTAATGGCTTTATTTCGAGCGCTTGATAGTTAGTAGGCATCGTACATCTCCCTTTATGTGAGTGAAGTTCTTAGTGTGAGACTCTTAGTGTGAGTAAATAAGTTCACCCTTGAAATAAAATGTAGACAAAGATACTCAGGAATTCAATGAAAAAGGGGAAATATCAAAGAAATTTAATTGTAGAAGGGAAGGGGAAGGGGTAAGAAAGGGAAATGGATAAGCCGAAGGCCTATCCATAGTAAATGCTAAACAGCCATTTCTTTTAACTTTTTAAGCGCACGTACTTTAACGACAGTAGTGGCCTTTTTGGCTTTAAACATCATTTCTTCACCCGTGAAAGGGTTAATACCTTTACGTGCTTTAACGGCTGGCTTTTTGACAGTAACGATTTTTAATAAACCCGGTAGTAAGAATTCACCACAGGCACGTTTTTTGATATGACGTTCGATCAGCATGTCTAACTCAGCCAGTACTGTTGAAACATCTTTTTTACTGATGTCTGTATTTTCTGCTATTTCAGTCAGAATTTGAGACTTGGTCATTTTATTTTGAATAGCGGTTGTTTTTGCTTTTTTAGCGACTGCTTTTTTAGTGATAGATTTCTTGGCTACTGATTTTTTTGCAACGGCTTTCTTCTTGGTGGTAGACTTCTTAGCCACTGGTTTTTTAGCCACTGGTTTTTTAGCGACTGATTTTTTAGCAACCACCTTTTTTTTAGTCACTGCTTTCTTTGCAACGGCTTTCTTTTTTATGGCAACTTTCTTTTTGCTTGCAGCTTTCTTTTTTACGGCCATGATGGACTCCAGTATGATAATAAATTTAAGGGCTTTTATTGCTCTAACTATTGCTTTAATTATGATCTAAGTAAAACGCTTAGGGTATAGGCTCAAATAAAGCAGACATAATATCAGTCTATGATGTAAGCATAATCATTGATCTAACAGATGTATAGTTTTATTGTAATAAAAGTAGCAGAATAATGAAAAAAAGTGTATTTAATTGAATAATTTATGAAAAAAAGGCAAAAATGTGATTGAATCGATAAAAATAGGGGTTTCAGGACAGGGTTTGCATAATATAACAGAGTCTATTGATCGCGTTATTCATCATGCAAATATCATTGAAGGTTTATGTACTGTGTTTGTGCAACATACATCCGCCAGTTTAATTATTCAGGAAAATGCCGATCCATCTGCCCGACATGATTTAGAAAACTGGTTAAACCGTTTAGTGATAGAAAACGATCCACTTTATACTCATACCTTTGAAGGCGCAGACGATATGCCAGCACATATCAAATCAGCAATTACGGCAACATCAATTGCGATACCCGTAATGCAAAATAAAATGGCACTGGGTACATGGCAAGGTTTATATTTATGGGAACATCGCAAGCATAGTGGCCAAAGAACTATAATTATTCATATCAATAATTAACCGGGAGGCCAGGCAAATTGTCTGCCTGCTAATAAATGTAAATGCGTATGAAAGACTGTCTGACCACCCTGTTGGTTACAATTCATATTTAAACGATAACCATCATCGGCGACACCGAGTTCATGAGCTAGTTTTTTTGCCACCAAAATCATTTTACCGAGCAAGTCAGATTCCCGCTCACTAAAATCATTGATCGTTGCAATGTGTTGTTTAGGTATAATAAGAATATGAATGGGTGCTTGTGGTGAGATGTCATGAAAGGCAATGATGTGCTCATCTTCATAGGCTATTTTTGCAGGAATTTTATACTGGGCAATTTGGCAGAAAAGGCAGTTTGATTGAGTCATATTGGTCATTACTCTGACGTTGATTAAGATATTTTGCCTATACGCTAACATAAAATTCAATAAGTGGCTTGTTTTTGGTATGATTTGATAGTGGCTGAGTAAGATTTGATTGTGGCTGAGTAAGCAGTATATGAGGAAGAACAAATGAGTTGGTGGGGTAAGTTTTTAGGCGGTGCGGTGGGTTTTACCATGGGCGGACCACTGGGATTATTAATTGGTGGTGTGATTGGCCACAAATTAGTGGATAAGCCTTTACAGGCAGGCATGGATGATAATAATGAATTAACTCAGGCGGCTTTTTTCTCGGCTACTTTTTCCATTATGGGTCATATTGCCAAGGCTGATGGTCATGTCACGAAAGACGAAATTGCCATGGCAAAGCAGATCATGGATCACATGAAGCTGGATGCAGAACAAAAGAAAGCCGCGATTGCTTTGTTTAATCAAGGTAAACAGGCTGATTTTGATCTGGATGGGGTGTTATTTCAGTTTAAACAAGTGGCGCATCGACGCACGACCTTGTTGCAAATGTTTATGGAAATACAGCTTCATGCTGCTTTTGCCGATGGTAAAATGGATGAGGCTGAGCAATTAATCATTAATAAAGTTGCTCAGCGCTTAGGCTTTACCAACAGACATATTGAACAATTAAGTGCTCTGGTTCGTTCCAATCTGGGCCTAGGCGGCAATCGCTATTACTATAATCAAGGCGACGAGAATAAAAGCCATAGTGAATTAGTCAAAGAAGCCTACGAAATGTTAGGTGTATCTGCTGCTTCCAGTGATGCGGAAGTCAAAAAGGCCTATCGTCGTTTGATGAACCAGCATCATCCGGATAAACTGGTTTCTAAGGGCTTGCCTGAGGAGATGATACAGATGGCGACAGAGAAGACGCAGCAGATTAAGGCGGCTTATGAAATGGTTAAAGAAGTGCGTAAGAAATAAGTGAATGTTGATGCGCATCGTGCCTTAACGACATCCTACAAATATCGAAATTTACCTCGACCTAGGATGCCAATGAGGTACGAAGCACATCATTGAATGTAAAAAATAATGCCTTCATACTAACAGCAGTCTTACAAATTAATATATTTCCCACCACTGGCAATCGCGATGGTAATCAAGCCTAAAATAAGATTGGTTGTCACTAGTTGGCGAATTTTATTCATCAAGGCACCGCCGACAGGATATTCTTTATTGGCTACGGCTATTTTTAGCTGCTGATAAGGGACAAAATAGATATAGGCATAAATGGCGGTCATGATCAGGCCGATGCCATGCATAGTCTGTATATAGAGTGCTTTTAAACCCGCTAAACCACCAAAGACATCAAAAATCATCCAGTATCCAGTGATTAAAATCGTCCCTACGGCAATCCAAACCCAAAAGAAAAACCGTCCGAACACTGCAACCCAAAGAGGTAAACGCTGTGGTGGCTCTAATTGTTCAACGGCAGAAGGGCGCAGAATCATGTGTGCGAAAAACATTCCACCCACCCAAATAACAGCGGAAAGTAAATGCAGAGTAAATGCTAGCGAGTAAGTCATAAAAATACCTCAAAAAAACAGGGAATAAAAATATATCTAGGGTTTATTATAGCCAATAAGCTAGGGGTAAAATACTTTGTTTAACCAATTGTTAACATAACTCACCAACTCATCATCCAGGCCATTATAAAAGTGATTGGCGCCAATCGTCTCTACTTGACGGGAATGCTTATGATGCATTTTTTTCGCTGCTGTTTTACGTGCCTTGGCAGAGCGCATAACGGAATCAAGATCCAGGCTGCCATACATATCTAATAGGGGAATTTTTATTTTCTCAATCATTTTGGGGCTACTATGTGGTATTTCTGTGCCGAAAGAGGGAGTGCCAATGATAATCGCAGCACTGACCAAGGGTGTTTTATCGGCATTAGCAGCATCGGGCTTTTGTTGTAATAAATTAAGCGCCATTAAAGTGCCAAAACTATGGGCAATAAAAACGACTTTCTGATATTGCTTAGCTTTAAGATATTGAATGGCGGCTTCTATTCTAGCCACTGATGCATCAATCACTTTTTTTCGGCTTGCGGGGTCTTTTTGTTCCGGATCTTCCAAGGGCATTTGAATAGAGAGAGTTGACCAGCCCTTGTCGGGTAGCTCGACTCTTAGAGGGTGGATGATATCGCCCCAATCAGGATGTGCTCCGCTACCATGCATCAAGATAATCGCACCCTTTGGCTTACTGGTTTCATATTGAGTAAAAATACTGAAAAATGTTTTTTCCGACCCACTGTTCAAAGGCAAGTCCAAGGGTTCGCCAATGACGATATTATCGCGTAATTGCTCTGCCCAACGTTTTTCACTGTCGATATTCATGGCCTGAATATCAAAGGAGACAAAGACCAGCAAGCCTATTAGACATAAAAATTCCTTTTTGGCTGGTGCTAATCGCGGAATAAATGCTGAAAAATTCGAAATAATCATAGTTATCGTTTAAAATACCTGATTGTATTTTTGATGTAGAACTGGAAATGCTTCTGTTGAGCCATTTATGGCACTAAAAACAGATGCTAAATAGAGTTTCAAATGAACCCTAATTAGCAGGCATTCCCCGTTTATTTCGTTTTAGTTTAACCATTTAATGAGGATTTGTCATGGCAAAGTCTTTAATTGCACCATCTATTTTATCTGCTGATTTCGCCCGTTTAGGTGAAGAATGCGTCAATGTTCTGGACAGCGGAGCTGATGTTATCCACTTTGATGTCATGGACAACCATTATGTGCCAGTATTAACAATTGGTCCTATGATTTGTGAAGCCCTGAGAAATCACGGCATTAAACAAGAAATTGATGTTCATTTGATGGTCAAGCCCGTTGATCAAATTATTCCTGAATTTGCTAAAGCCGGTGCGAGTTATATTACTTTTCACCCTGAAGCGTCCGAGCATATCGATCGTAGTTTGTCTCTGATCCGTGAATCAGGTTGTAAATCGGGTTTAGTGTTTAACCCTGCAACGCCTTTATCAATATTAAAGCATGTGATGGATAAGGTTGATGTGATTTTATTGATGTCAGTTAATCCTGGTTTTGGCGGTCAGAGCTTTATTCCTGAAACACTGAACAAGCTACGTGAAGCGCGTAAGCTGATTGACGAGAGTGGTTATGACATTCGTTTAGAAATTGATGGTGGTGTTAAAATCAATAACATTGCTGAAATTGCTGAAGCCGGTGCGGATATGTTTGTTGCAGGTTCTGCAATTTTCAATACCGATGACTACAAAGCAACCATCGATCAAATGCGTGCTGAATTGGCGAAAGTGGGTAAGTAGCCCCTCGCCTAAATAAATAGCTCTTAAGAAATTAGGTAATATATTTTGACTATGATTAAAAAGCCAAAAATGGTATTAATCGATGTGGACGGTACACTGGTGGACAGTGTGCCGGACTTGGCTTTCTGCGTTGATGAAATGCTTAAAGCTGTCGATATGCCCCCCCATGGTGAAGCCGAAGTGCGTCACTGGGTGGGCAATGGGGTTGAACGTCTGGTGCGTCGTGCCTTGATTGGGCAATTAGATGGTGAGCCGGATGAGGCTTTATTTGCACAGGCTTATCCACTTTTTATGGAACTGTACAAGGAAAACACCTCTAAGCGTAGCTGTTTGTATCCCGGCGTTAAAGAAGGCATTGACTATCTTCAGGCCGCTGGCTATAAACTGGGCTGTGTGACGAACAAGGCAGAAGCTTTTACCCATCCTTTATTAAAAGATTTAGGTTTGTTTGACTATTTTGAGTCTATTGTCAGTGGTGATTCACTGGATAAGAAAAAGCCTGATCCGCTGCCATTATTGTATTCAGCTGAAAAACTCGGTGTTGCAGCTGAAGATTCTTTGATGCTAGGTGATTCAATCAGTGATGTGAAAGCAGCACGCGCAGCCGGTTTTCAGATTATCTGCATGAGCTATGGTTATAACCATGGTGTTGATATCCGTGAATCGAATCCTGATGCTGTTATTGACTCGATGCTTGAGTTAAAATCACTGATATAATATCATTAACAGTAGAAAATACATGCAATTATTCGATAAAAAACAACTGAAAGAGCGATGGTATTTATAGTTTGTAGCCGGACGGGATAGCTGTTCGGTATTCACTAAAGTC